>CAIMUD010000001.1 GCA_903844585.1 uncultured Actinomycetes bacterium
CTACGATATGTACCGCACTGACGTTAAATGCATTGGCAGTTCGCACAACTGACCCAATATTTAGATCATGTTGCCAATTTTCAATAGCAATGTGTAATTTATGTCGCTTGGTATTGAGATCTGCAACAATTGCATCAACGCTCCAATACCTGTATTTATCTAAAACATTTCGGCGATCGCCATTTTCAAGCAATTCTGGGTCATATTGCGAACCTGTAGGCCAAGGCTTCTCGTGTGGACCGACTCCCACGACAGGGAAAAATTCTCCTGGACCTATCGTCGCCGGGGTATTTATTTCCATTAGCGCACTCTAAACTTAACTCGTACGAAAGGCTAGAAAGGTCTCTCTTAATGAAAGTTATCTTCACTATCGCGTTCGTTCTTCACATACTGGCGATCATTGGAATCTTGGCGCTCCTGTTACATCAAGCGTTCAAATCTCCAAGAAAGCTTTCAGGAGGAGTTCTACATAGCGCACTCACCGCACTTATCGCAGGAGTTGTGATGGTTGGAACTTGGACAAAGGTCAATCCAGATGAAGCCTTAAATCACACGAAGATTGGTGTAAAGCTACTTGTAGTCCTTGCGATTCTAGTTATTGGTTATGCAAATGTTAAAAAATCTGAGCTTAAGAAAAATACTTGGCTCACGCTTATTGGTCTCACAGTTCTAAACATCGCCATTGCAACCTCTTGGAAGTAGCCGAATCTTTCATGAAAAATATTAAGAAGGGTTTACCCTGCCTGCTTTTGGTTGCGCTCCTTACTAGCGCACCCCAAGCAGAAGCCCTTGATCCCGGAACGGCTGTAAGTGTCTTTTCAAATGTAGCTATCGCTTCGACCCTTCATGATCCAAGTGTGGCGCTCATTGATGCAACCACAGGGGAATTCATTTTCGAGTCAAACTCGTACTCTCCTCGAAAGCCCGCTTCTGTTTTAAAGATTCTTTCGGCAACGGCAGCAATTAAATATTTAGATTCCAACCAAAGATTTGAAACAAAAATATTTAGCAGTACTCAGGAGATGAGCGCTGTCGTCGTTGGCGAACTGGACCCATGGTTTAGCCTGCGCACAATTGAAGCGCGAAAAATGCACCGCACGTCCGTGCCAACGCTTGCAACAAAAATCCAAGGAACCGTCGGAAAGAATAGACATAGATTTACTGTTTATTACTCCAATTTATACCCAACGGATGTCGCAAATTTGAAGAAGTATTTCAGATCAAAGCACCGCACAATTGCTTTTAAGAAAGTTACTGAAGAGGAGGCACTTTCTAAATCTCTTGACGAAGTTTTCGTATCATCATCACCTACTGTTAAAGAGATAACTACATGGTTTTTAACATGGAGCGATAACGTTCTTGCGGAAAGAATGGCCAGGTTTGCTGCAAGAGCCGGCGGATATGCATTTAATGACTATGGCGTCTCAGATATTTTCAAGACAATCCTTACCGATATGGAGATTGATTCTTCAGCGTTAAATATTCATGATGCCAGTGGACTCTCAAAAGAGAATCGAATTACCGCTCATTTAATGGGGCAACTTCTCTTTAAGATTCATAAGGATCCAGCATTTTCGGTTTTGGTAAATGGATTACCTGTTAGTGGCCAAACGGGCACGCTACGTAGTCGATATTTAGATACAGCCCCCGAAGCCGTTGGATTAGTTAAGGCAAAAACAGGAACTTTGAGCGGAACGGTTAGCTTGGCTGGGTATGTTGAATCGGGAGATCACGAATACATATTTGTTGTAATCGCAGATAAAATTGCAAGGGGATCTAGAGCTAGTAATCGCGCAAGAGCAACTCTTGATTCCTTGCTTGGTTCTATTGCAGCGCCAATGGCAGAATCATCAACAGCAGTTAGCGATTCTCAAACACTTTAATTGATCCACCGTAACAAGCAACCCATGTTCGGCTCGTTGATGAATCATAAGTAACGCCGATTGGTTCGCTACACACTTTCACTGTTTGGATGACTTTCATAGTTGAAGTCGCGACCTTTGAAACTGTTGAACTTCTAAAATTGACTACGAAGAGTGCGCTTCCGTCGGATGCGATAGCCAGACTACGTGCGGACTTGCCTGTGTAAACACTCTTAATTACCTTGTTGCTCTCTAAATCCCAAGCAATTACTTTTCCAGAAAGATTAAGGGTGGCATAAAGAGTTTTACCATCCGGAGAAAGCTCGAGAGCTCGAGGATTAGTACCGATAGGAATAAGCGTCTTTGAAAAATCGCTTAGATCAATTTTGTGGACGTTCTTCCCACCCATCTCAGCAACATAGGCATATGAACTATCACTTGAAATTGATATTCCTCGTGGGTATCTTCCAATCTTTACTTCAGCGACAGTTTTTTGACTCTCAGTTGAAATAACTGTCACGGTATAAGAGCACCAATTACTAACTAATATATATTTGTTGTCAGGCGTTACTTTCACAACTTTTGGAACCGCCCCCACCGGGTACATGGCGTCAATTGCAAAGGTATTCAAATCAACTCTTGAGAGGAAGCTCTTGTCATAGCCAGAAGATGGCGAACAAGTGTCGTGCCCTTCTTTCTTGAAACCTTTGCCGTACATCGCATAGTTTGTGAAATATAGATATTTACCATCTGGCGAGAATGCTCCTTCGACTGGAGCCCCCTTATATTTTCCTGAATATTTGGAGTAACCAAAATCAGAGAGCACAACTGAATCAGGAATCGTATTCTTCAATTCAAGAGTCTGAGCATCATAAATAGTCACCGAATGGTTGTACATCATGTTATGGGCACTAACTAAACCGCTATTAGAAGCAAGTACAGACTTTGGACTGATCTGCCCAGTAATAGTTTTGATTAATACCAATTTTGTGTCAGAAGATAATTGTTCGGCATGGATAGCCGCTTGCGAAAAAATAGCTACGAACAAAGCGATGCCGAATGCAACATATCTACGCATTCGGCAAGGCTACTTTAAATTAGAAAATAATTAATCGTCGCCTTCACCATAGCCACCGCGCTCACGTCCTTCGTGTCGCTCGCCCGATTCATCTTCATCTTCTCCACCGCGACCGGTTGGTGGTTTAGCGATTGTCGGAGCTTTCGCTACAGGTGTTTTTACTATCGGTGCTTTTGACACCGGTGTAGATGGTTGTGTGACAACAACCTGATTTTGGTCTTGAACAGTTGGAGTTGGCGTTAAGGCCTCAACTGCAGAAGCAGGTGGCTCCTCTTGAGTCTGTGCAACAACTGCTCCAATTCCAAGAATGAGAGCGGAAGCAACTAGAGCAACAATGGGTAAGCGCTTTGAAATCGGACGCACATTGGCACTGTTGTCGTTCTCGGAAATCTCAAACCATTCGGGCTTATTTTTAGGTGTCATTTCCTGCCCCTCTCGTTACCTGAAAAATAGGCTACATCTCTGAGAGCAAACTGAGAACACCGTTAAAAATTGCAAGTAATCTTGGGCGGTGAAGACAATCCGTGCCTACGTTGACCTTATGAAGCTGCGCGTTGTCGAACTTCTCTTGGTCTCAACGCTTCCAGCGATGGTTCTGGCGCAAAAAGGTTTGCCTTCATTTGGTTTAGCTTTTGCAACAATTTTTGGTGGAACTCTCGCTGCTGGCAGTGCCAATGCATTCAACATGGTGATTGAAGCCGACGTCGATAAATTAATGAAGCGAACCGCAAGTCGTCCGATAGTTACGGGTGCTGTAACTCGATTGGAAGCCCTAATTTTTGCAATTACCATTGGAGTTTTATCTTTAGCAATTTTTAGAATCTTTACAACAGATCTAGCAACGTTATTAACAGCAATTGCAATCGCCTATTACGTGCTTATTTACACGATGGCCCTCAAAAAGAATACGTCGCAAAACATTGTTTGGGGTGGTGCAGCGGGGTGTGCGCCGGTGCTAATTGGATGGGCTGCAGTTACAAATTCACTTTCCCCAACTGCCTGGGCTTTTTTCTTAGCAATTTTCTTCTGGACACCACCACATTTTTGGGCGCTAGCCATCAAATATAAAGACGACTACGAAGCTGCAAAAATTCCGATGTTGCCAGTCGTTGCCTCTCGAAGCGTTGTATTGAAGCAAATGTGGTTTCACACAATTTTGATGGTGATCTCCTCGGTTGCTGTGCTTGCACTAGCGGGACTTCAATGGTGGTCATACATTCTGACCTTGGCGCTCGGACTTGTTTATGCAATTCAGCTCAAGGAACTTAACAACGATGCTGCAAATTATGGTGTGGTGGCAGGCAAGATTTTTCAGTGGTCGATTACTTACTTGAGTCTTTACTCACTATTACTTGTTTTTGCTCAACTCTTAATCGCTTGAGTTAAATCTTTAATCAGGTCATCGACATGTTCCAAACCAACAGAAAGCCTAAGAACTGATGGAGTAATTCCCATCTCAGCCTGTACTTCTGGTGCGAGTCTGCGGTGAGTTGTAGAAGATGGATGAGTAATCAGCGATTTGCTGTCGCCCAAGTTATTTGAAATATCAATGACTCGCAGTGCATCCATAAATTTAAATGCTTCGCCTTTCGAACCTTTAAATTCAATTCCGATTGTGGATCCACCGCCACTCATCTGCTTCTTTGCGGTTGCATAATCAGGATGAGACTTAAGCCCTGGATAACGAACGCTCTTAATCTCACTTCGAGATTCCAGAAATTCTGCAATTGCTTGAGCGTTGTCATTCATTCGTCGCACGCGCATTTCCATAGTTTCTAAAGACTTAACAAGTACCCAAGCGTTAAATGGACTGAGTGATGGCCCAGTGTGGCGATTAAATGGAATTAAGTTTTCATGAATATATGAGAAGGAACCAAGAACTGCACCTGCGAGAACTCGGCCTTGTCCATCTATGTGCTTAGTTGCTGAATACATCACAACATCTGCACCGAGTTTGAGGGGATGCTGAAGCACAGGTGATGCCATCGCATTGTCAACGATTACTGTTGCACCAACTTTATGAGCTAAATCGCTCACCATTTGGATATCAACTATTTCCATGAGTGGGTTACTTGGAGTTTCGATAAATACGACCTTTGTAGGCTTACTAAGAGCTTCCGCCCACTCTTCTTTTTTATTTCCAGAAACCAAGTCAACCGAAATGCCCCACTTAGGCAAGATTTCAGTCAGCACTACGTGGCACGAACTAAACATCGCAGCAGATGCAACAACGTGATCACCTGCACTTACTAAACATGCAATGGAGGCAAACATTGCAGACATGCCCGATCCAGTTGCAACGCAATATTCTGCGCCTTCAATTGCAGCCAATCGTTTTTCAAACATAGCAACTGTCGGATTATGAAATCTGCTGTAAAGGAAGTGATCGGTCTCATCTGCAAATGAATCAAAGGCTTCTTGTGCTGATCCATAAGTAAAACCACTAGTTAAATAAAGTGCTTCCGAAGTTTCACCAAAACCAGAGCGCGCAAGACCGGCACGTACAGCATCGGTCTGCGGATTTACTTCCCAATCTGGTGCGGGGCGGTTTGGCCGCGGTTGGTAGCCCCAAGTTTTCTCACTCATGTGCTAATCCTAAGGTTTGCCAGCTATATTCATTACATGCAAAAGCTCGCAATCTCGGTCACCGACCTGAGCAAGAAGTATGAGTCTGGATTTGCAGTCTCGCATGCGAACTTTGAAGTCCCAATCGGCACCGTCTGCGGATTTGTTGGCCCAAATGGCGCCGGTAAGACCACCACGATTCGAATGCTCCTTGGTCTTATTACGCCAACCTCAGGCACGGCTGAGATTCTTGGTGAGTCAATAAATAATCCAGAAAAATATTTACCTCGAGTTGGGGCGATGATTGAAGGACCAGCTTTTTATCCAGCGCTTACAGGTGCTGAAAATCTACGAGTGCTCGCAACTCTTGGCGGATTTCCAAGTTCGCGCGTTGAAGATTTACTAGCAAAAGTAGGACTTGCTGATCGCGGAAAATCAAAATACAAAACTTATTCACTAGGCATGAAACAGAGACTCGGGATTGCAGCAGCGCTTCTTCCCAACCCCCAACTATTAATTTTAGATGAGCCTACGAATGGACTTGATCCTGAAGGAATTCAAGAAGTTAGAGATTTACTTCGCAATTTAGCAAATGGTGGAACAACTGTATTTGTCTCCTCGCACTTACTTTCAGAACTCGAGCTCATTAGCGACTACATTGTTATGTTACGTAAAGGCGAAGTTGTTTTTGCAGGCCCGATGCAAGAGCTGTTCTTGCAACAACAGCCGGTAATTTTGGCCCAAGGAAGCAATCCCGAAGATTTAGAGAAGATTCTTGAAATTGCAGTTGCTGATGGACACCGTGGAACAATCCGATCTGGTGTTGCCCATATTGAGGGACCACAAGAGTGGGCTGGAGTTCTAAATAGAAAAGCTTTTGAGGCAGGAATAGTTCTAACGCAACTTGCTCCGCTTCAGCCAAATCTTGAAGAAACTTTCTTTGAAATGACAGGTGATAAAAAATGATCCGCATTTTCAAAGCAGAGTGGAGAAAGCTGCGCAGACCCACGCTATTACTAGGAACACTGGGCGCGGTAATTTTCTTTAGCGGACTTGTATCGTCATTACTCTTTTTGCTCCTTGATTCGCCAACCGGTAATGCCGATCGAGGTGTTGTAATAACTAGGGAGACGCTCTCTCAAGCAAGTGGTGCCACACAAGCGTTTTCAAGCGTAGGAAGTTTGCTCGGAATTGTTGCTCTCTGTGTCTTCGCTGCGCAGACGGCCCAGGAGTACACATACGGGACTCTTCGAAATATTTTGGTGCGCCAACCAAACCGCCTTAAAGTTTTGGTCGGCAAATTTGCATCGATGAAAGCTTTTGCATTCATTATGGTCTTAGTAAGCGCCATAGTTTCAATCGGGATTTCATATGCGTTAGCTGGTGGGAAGGATGTTTCCACCGAACTCTGGTTTAGCTCGGATGGGCGCTTAGAAATAGCCAAGACTTTCCTTAATGTAATTATTTCTGTAATCGGATACGGTTTATTTGGAATGATTTTAGGTCTACTTTTGCGCTCTCCAATTAGCTCTATCTCGTTTGGCGTTCTCTGGTTGTTAATAGTTGAAAACATTATTGGCGCTCTCAAGGCAAGTACTCTCAACTGGTTGCCAGGCAATCAACTTTCAACAATTGCTGATGGCGGAACAGATTCAGTTTCATATACACATGCGCTCACTTTTGGTGGGGCATATGTATTTGTTGGATTATCAATTGCAGTTCTTCTATTTGTGCGAAGAGATGTAGCCAACTAACGACACTTGGCAGAAACTCAAGAAATACTCAACTTACTCATTTATCCTTCAATACATATAAATGTGGAGGTTTTACTGTGCGTGGTCGCAGAAAGTTAGTTGCACTTGCCGTGATCTACGGACTCGTGCTTACTTCAGCACCTGCACTCGCAAAAACACCTAAACCAACACTTGCCGAAATTGAAGCTGCTAAAAAAGCTGAGGCTGCTAAAAAAGCGGCAGCGGATGCAGCGGCAAAAAAGCTGGCAGCGGCAAATAAGACCCTTAAGTCTTTGACTGCAAAAGCAATCGCTGCTCGCGCGTTATATGTAAAGGCACAGAAAGAGTTAGGTGTTGCAACCGCCGCCGCAAACGCTGCAGCAGCTAAGGCTTTGGAAACTCAGCAGGCGGTAGGCAAAGCTCACAATGTCATTGGAAAGTTGGCAAGCGACGCTTTCATTATGGGTGGAAGTTTGAGCGATCTCGAGCCACTATTAAATGCGAGCGGTCCTCAAGAAATCGTAGATCAACTCACCACACTTAATTCCCTTGGAAAACAGAATTCATTTGCACTTGCACAGTACAAAGCTGCAGAAGTTGTAGCAAAAGCTGCAAAGAAAGTTGCAGATGATGCAAAACTTAAGCAAGAGGTTGCAACTAAGAAAGTTGAAGATGCAAAGAAAGTTGCAGATGATGCAAAAGCAGAACAGCAAAAGGAAGTAGATAGGCTGCAATCCATTCAGGATGCACTTATGCGTGAGTTAAATAGCGCAAAGAAAGTTAGAGTAACTCTTGAACAGCAACGCGCACTTGCCCTCCTTGAAGAAGCGAATGCGACAGCAGCTGAAACCGCACAAGGTCAGAAAAAAGTTTGGCCTGATATTGGATTTAGAGGCCGATCTACAATTCGAACCTCAGAGTCACAACGACTTACTGCCGTTGCTTTTGCAAAGAAACAAGTCACGGCTCGCAAGCCTTATATCTGGGGAACTCAAGGGCCAAATTCTTATGACTGTTCAGGGCTCGTTTACGCCGCTTATAAATCCGCTGGACTTGATTGGCCAAATTGGGATCGTCTCAACTCCGCACTTTATGCTGGTTATACAAAACACGTCACGCTAAGTGAATTGATTCCTGGAGATTTACTTTTCTATTCTTACAAAGGAACCATTTCGACCATTCACCACATCACCATCTATGCGGGTGATGGAATGATGTGGGAAGCGAATTCAAAGGGTAAGGGATTGCTCTACTCGAATATTTACAGCATTAATGGTCTTATGCCATTTGGCGGTCGGGTCTAGAGTTACCTCATGGCCAGCGCACTTGTTGCAATCAGAAGCGCTGTTCGGCCGTATCTAGAACTTTGCGAAGCTGGCGATGTAGTTCTTGTAGCAGTTTCAGGAGGCGCAGATTCTTTGGCCCTTGCAGGTGCGGTTTTAAAAGAGGCCACAGCGCTAACAATCAAGGCCATTGGCGTGACGATTAATCATCAACTCCAAACTGGATCTAAAGATCAGGCTGAAAAAGTAAATGCACAACTTCGCGAACTTGGATATGCGGATGTGATTATTAAAGATGTCACTGTTTCGATGAGCGAAGGGCTAGAAGCTGGCGCACGTGCTGCAAGGTACCTAGCACTTGATGGAATTCTGGAAGAAAAGAGCGCTAAGCAAATTTATTTGGGGCACACTCGTGATGATCAAGCTGAAACTGTTTTACTGGGACTATCACGTGGATCCGGTACGCGTTCACTTTCAGGAATGGCGGTAACGAATAGGAATTACATCCGACCGCTACTTTCAATTACAAGAGAAGAAACAGAAGCGGCTTGTCGGGAGTTGGGAGTTGCTCCTTGGAGTGATCCGCATAATCAAAATACTGAATTCAGTCGAGTGCGAGTTCGTAAAAATGTTCTACCTGTTATGGAGGAAAATCTCGGTCCAGGAATTTCGGCTGCACTTGCACGTAGCGCAGCGCTTTTTAGAGATGATGCAGATGCGTTGGATGAATTAGCTAGCCAGGCAATTGAAGGGTTAAATCTCGCCGAACTTGAATGTACTTATCTAGAGACTCTATCTCGAGCACTTCGCAGTCGAATTCTTCGCAGGGCCATTTACGCCGCAGGGGCGCCTGGAGGGGCGATTTCGGCAGAGCATCTGGCCGCAGTTGAGGCCTTGGTCACTGCGTGGCACGGGCAGGGCGAGGTCAGCTTGCCTGGTGGTGTGAAGGTAGTCAGAATTTCGGGCAGACTTTCGCTCTCAGCCCGTCAGTAATTCCCGCCAGTAAACGAAGGAGTCCATCTAGTGGATTTATCAACAGTTGGTTCCGATGTTGAACGCGTGGTTGCAACTGAAGAACAGTTGCGCACAAAGATTGCAGAACTCGCAGCACAAGTAGATAAAGATTATAAAGATCGCGACTTGTTACTTGTTGGAGTTCTCAAAGGCGCGATCATGGCAATGGCGGATTTAACTCGTGCGATGCAACGCCATGTTGAAATGGATTGGATGGCTGTTTCATCTTA
>CAIMUD010000002.1 GCA_903844585.1 uncultured Actinomycetes bacterium
TCAGAGTTGAACCACTTAACTGTGCCTGTTGCCATGTATTTATTTTCCTTCGATATGTGGGTGTTCAAAGTAATGCCTTGAACACGGTCTTCCTCTTGCGCCAGCGATACCGATTATGCAAAACATGAAACGGGTACTGATTAAGCGTCCGACTAGGGATAAGCGTACCTGCAGAGCGCGCGTGAGCCTAACCGCGGACTAGACGGTGAGCGTATCCAGGGTGCAAAATAGAGCCAGAACGCAAAGGTTCTACACATATCTAGTAAGCGCATATGGGCTGGGGAAGGTCGCATAAGGCGCCCTTGCTAGGTAAGTAGGAGAAGTAATGAATGCGTTGTATCCACCTGTACGAGATAACTCGTTTACTGCAGGGCTGCTCACAATTCATAGCGCGCCATCGGCGCTGCGCTCGCACATTGAATGGGGCTTGCAATCAATTCTTGGTAATTGGGTAACTCTTGATTGGAAAACACAACCACATTTTCCAGGAACTTATCGAACAACTATTGAATTTAAAGATCGCGCAGGCGTTGCAGCTAAAGTTGCAACGGCGCTTGGCAATTGGCATTACCTCAAGTTCGAAGTTCGTGAGGAATCTGCCAGCGGCGGTGAGTATTTCCGCTTCACTCCAGAGCTTGGAATCCATCGCGCCGACATCGATGGCCTGGGCAACATAGTGATCAGCGAAGTGCATATCGGTAACGCGCTCGCAAAAAGTTTTGATGAAGAGTCGCTGCGTTTTGAGTTAGAAAATATCCTAGGAAAACCCTGGGAGTTTGAATTGGAACCGCTGCGAAATATTGAAATTGAAGAAGTCTTGCGGTTAAAGGCCATATAATTAGAACATGACTACAACTCCAGAAAGCCCAATTATTCAAATCGAACGTCGCAAGGCAATCGCCCTAGTCGTTGCTGCTGCAATTATTGCTAGCGCGCTTGGTCTGGGTCTTGCAAAAGTTGGAACTGGTTTTGCAGCGCGTACAAATAATGGAATCGTCGTAACGGGATCGGCCAAGACTCAAGCCACTGCCGATAACGCGGTATGGACACTCTCTGTCTCACTTACTCGCCCAACAGTTGGCGGTGCAGTTTCACAAGTAAATTCAGATGTTGCGGCAGTAACCAAATATTTAACTGGCGGCGGAGTACCAAGTGATCAGCTAACACTTGGTCCGGTTTCCACCTTTGCCAATGAGCAATACATCAACGGAAATAGCACAGGTAAGATTCTTAACTACCGCGCTAGCCGCGACATCACTGTGCGCACAAAAGATGTGCAGTTAGTTTCTAAGCTTTCACAAGATATTGGGACCCTCTTGCAGACTGGCGTGGCGGTAAATAACTACGGCCCACAGTATTACCTCTCTACTCTTTCAGACCTTCGCCCAAAGCTTCTTGAAGAAGCGATGCAAGATGCCAAGGCTCGAGCCGTTGCAATCACAAAGGCAGTTGGCGGATCAGTTGGAAAAGTTATATCTGTAAAGAGTGGCGTATTTCAGGTAACCATGAAGGATTCAACGATGACTTCTGATGTCGGCGCCTATGACACCTCAACAATTGAGAAGACAATTACTTCGACTGTTTCGGTTACTTTCCAAACTAACTAAGAAATATCTTAAAGTGGAATATTGCCGTGAGAACCACGGCGATATGGCGCAGCTGCAATTGATTTGGCTAGTGCGCGGCGAGTATTGATTGGTTCGATAATCTCATCGACAGCGCCAATTTCAACCGCGCGCTTTACGCCGCCTGAAACCTTTTCATGTTCTGCAGCAAGCTCGAGCTCCATATGTTCTCTTTGTTCTTCGGCGATATCTGCAAGCAGTCGACGGTGCAATACACGTACTGCAGCAACTGCGCCCATAACCGAAACTTCAGCGTTTGGCCAAGCAAATACCCGAGTTGCACCAAGAGATTTAGAGTTCATCGCAACGAAAGCTCCGCCATATGCACGACGTGTAATAAGAGTTACTCGCGGAACAACCGCTTCACCAAATGCGTGCAATAACTTGGCACCGCGTCGCACAGCGCCTTCCCATTCTTGACCTGCGCCCGGTAAGAAGCCGGTGACATCTGCAATTACAACAAGTGGAATACCGAAGGCATCGCATGTGCGAACAAAGCGGGCGGCCTTTTCCCCAGCTGCAGAATCTAGAACACCACCAATATGTTGTGGGTTATTTGCAACAACACCGACAGTGCGACCACCGAGGCGACCAAGAACTGTTGTCATATTTTCAGCCCAGACAGGTAAAAGCTCGATTTTTTCTGCGCCGCTATCAAGTAGCGCATCAACAAGTGGGTGCACGTCATATGCGCGCTTTGTAACTTCAGGAACAAGTACAGAGAGGTCAACGTTTTCGAGATCGGTTTTCATATGGCCTTGATCGGCAAATAGCGCGGTTAAATCACGAATATTTTTGAAAGCTTCATCCTCTGTCGGCGCAATGACATGTGCGACGCCACTATTTTTACTGTGCGCTTCTGGGCCACCAAGAGATGCGATATCAATATCTTCACCGGTAACGCTCTTCACAACATCAGGTCCAGTTACAAAGATCCGTCCATCTGGTGCAAGTACAACAACGTCTGTAAGTGCTGGGCCATAAGCACCGCCACCTGCCGTTGGTCCAAGTACAAGTGAGAGCTGGGGGATACGTCCGCTTGCAAGAATCATTGATTGGAAAACTTCGCCAAAAGCATTGAGTGATAAGACGCCATCACTTAATCGCGCACCTCCTGAGTGCCAAATACCGATGATGGGTAACTGCGCCGCCATCGCTTCTTTGTACGCCTTAATAATTACTTGCGCCCCTGCGACTCCGAGTGCTCCACTTTTTATTGTGGCATCGGATGCGAATACAACAACCTTATTTCCTTTAATTGATCCACTTGCGGCAGCCATCCCGCTTGCATCGCGGGGAGTTATGAGTTGCGCGGTGTTTGGATCTAGAAGTCTATTGATGCGAACTTCTGGATCGCGAGGGTCAATCTGCCCAGTTGTCATCTCTATACGCTTGCGAAAGCCAATACGACGTTGTGGCCACCAAAACCAAATGAATCATTGAGTGCA
>CAIMUD010000003.1 GCA_903844585.1 uncultured Actinomycetes bacterium
CAAACTATGCTTTTCTCGGCAACTATGCCCGGTGACATCATCGCTTTAGCAAGAAAATTTATGAACCAACCTGTACATATTCGCACGCAGGATAATGAAGATGAAAGCGCAGTTGTTTCTCGTATCGAGCAACACGTACTTCGTGCGCACGCGATGGATAAAATTGAAATGTTGGCAAGAATTCTTCAAGCCAACGGACGTGGCCCAACAATTGTCTTTTGTCGTACGAAGCGCACATGTCAAAAAACTAGCGATGACTTAGTTGAGCGTGGATTTAAAGCGGCTCCAATTCACGGAGACCTTGGCCAAAGTGCCCGAGAAAAAGCGCTCAACGACTTCAAGGGCGGGAAATCTGACGTTCTAGTGGCAACTGATGTTGCGGCACGAGGAATTGATATCGATGGAATTACACATGTTATTAACTATCAATGTCCTGAGGATGAAAAGACTTACGTTCATAGAATTGGCAGAACTGCTCGTGCAGGCGCAAAAGGTATCTCAGTAACTTTTGTTGATTGGGATGAGCTTGCTCGTTGGAAAATGATTGATACAGCACTCAATTTAGGACTTGCTGAACCTGAAGAAACTTATTCATCTTCTGAACACTTATTTAACGCTTTAAATATTCCAGCCGGATCAAATGGTCGAATGGTTAAGGCTAAGCCCGTCGAAAAGGTTACCGAAAGCAAGCAAAGAAGTGAAAAACCTGCAAAAACGCAATCGACGCCTCGCACAGAACGCACACGGGTGCGCACAAAAAAATTCTCTTCTTAAAGCAACGCTAACTTTTCTAATATTGAGTATGTAGCTTCTCTAAAATTTTCGGCGACAAGGCTTGCCTTTGAACTCGTAAGTACGCTGACATTTCTAGACTGTGCGCTTTCAACTTCATCACTAAGCGCAATGGCACAATCAATAAATTCAAAATCAGAGGAAATCGGTTCGGCACCCCCAATTTGTAGCGCAACGGTCTGCACAGATCCCGCAATAGATGAAATTTGTAGCGCGCCACGTAGATCGTGAAGGTTTGATCTAAGAGGTAGAAGATACAAATCCGCAACCTCCATCGCTTGCGCTAAAGGTGGAGTTAAAGAAGATGCAAGATCCAAAATAATCACTGCGTAGTCACTTCCAGCTTCTGTAATAAATTTCCGAAGAGCTCCTTTTTCAAATGGTGAAGTAAGACGTGAATCTGCACCTATAAAATCAAATCGTTCAGAAGTGGTATCGACCAGGTTGGTTGTGAGCTTTGTTCCGCTTAGAAAATCAGCGGCAGTCTTTCGTGCTCCTTCACGGCCGAGTCTAAAAGTTAATTCGGCCTTTGGATCTAAATCTATGAGAAGAGTCTTCTTTCCATACTCAACGCTGGCAACTGCGACTGCGTGTGCAACCGTTGATTTACCACTTCCACCTGATGTATTTGCAACTGCAATTACTTTACTCATGCAGCAGCGCTCCATCTCTTACGGGCAGCCTTTAAGAGTGGTGGAGTTAGTAACCACGTTGGCAACACTGAAAGCGTTGTTCGCGAAAGACGAAGTGATAAATCAATTACTTTTCTATCCCCTGGAATTTGCGGAATTCGATAAAGGGTTTTTGCCCAAGCCGGAAGAGATGCACCAGCTAGTGCAGTTAGAGTTGCCCACGCTGGAGTCGCCGGTGTTGCAAAGCGCACAACTTTTGGCATTGGAGGAATTGTTAAGAAAAGTGCCGCCCGCTTTGCATCATCTGAAGCGATGAGTTCAGGTGAAATATCTACAAAATATTTCTGCATCTCCGTGACGCTCTTTGGAACACTTTCACTTTTAATTCCAACTTGTTCTGCGAATAAAACCATCTCGCTCACATATTGATCTTTTTCACTCTCAGTTAGCAAAAGGCCTGATCGCGAAATCACATCAAGGAAGGAGTCCACCATTGACATATGTACCCAGAGCAATAAATGTGGGTCATCCAAGCCGAGTGAGGTGTGTACTTTTCTAACTCGCGCTGTGAGCGCTAGCGCCTCACTTGTTGGAGCAAATGTGAGAGTCGAAACATAATCACCGGTGCGTTGCAAACGTCCCCATGCATCTTCACGAAAATTTGATTGCGCTGCAACTCCAGCCATTGCAACCGGATGCAAGGCTTGCTGCAAAAGTGCACGGATACCGGCCACACCCATAGATGAGTCAGAATGAATTTTCCAAGTAATTGATTCAGGTGCAAATAAGCCCCGTGGATCGTGGGAAGTACTCATTATGCTGAAAGAACTTTTATTGCATCTACAAGCATCTGCACAGCAATACCTGCAAGCAATAGTCCAGCGATACGAGCAAGAAGTGTTACACCCGCATCTTTAATCACTTTCAAAATTGTCGTTGATGCCATAAGAGTTACTGCGATAACTATGTGGACTCCGACTACGGCCAAAACAAGGGCCAAGCCTTCTGCCGGTGTCTTAACTTGTTGTACGAAAATCATCGTTGCAACAATTGCTCCTGGTCCAGCAAGAACTGGTGTTCCGAGTGGAACAAGTGCAATGTTCTTATCTCCACCAGACTCACCACCACTGGGGCGTCCCGTGAGCAGTTCTAGTGAAACATAAAGAAGAAGTAGCCCTCCAGCAGCCTGCAGCGCTTCGATTGAAACATTCATATACTCAAGTAAGAAACGACCAAATATTGAGAAGAATGCAATAACAATGAATGAAACTACAGCTGCTTGCCATGCTAATCGAACGCGCTCTTTCGCACTTCTATCTGCAACAAGTCCCAGAAATATTGGAGTTGCACCAGGTGGATCGAGAATTACCAAAAGTGTTACGAAGGATTGGATAGCAAAAGTTACAGCGCTGACCTCGATTATATTCACGGTGTAACGACTCTCCTTTTATCGGCCATAGCTTCTAAACGTTCCCATTGTGCAGGATGTGTGACATTTTCGCCTAACGAATTAAGTTTTCCCGTACCGTGGTAATCACTCGACCCTGTTACAACGAGGTCTAACTCGCGTGCAATCGAGTCAAGTGAACGCTGCTCTGTTGAGTCTTGATCACGGTGATTTACCTCTATTCCATTGAGCCCTGCAGCCACCAAATCAACGAAGGTTTCGGCGGTAAGTATCTGTCCACGCCGAGAAGCAAATGGATGTGCAATTACAGCTACTCCCCCAGATTTGCCAATCGCTCGGATTGCCTCTTGCGGTGTCGGTGCAATGTTTTCAACATAATATTTAGATGAATTGCTAATTAATTCAGAAAATGCTTCGTCGCGACTCTTGATCACTCCAAGGGAAACTAGCGCATCTGCAAGATGTGGCCTTCCAACTGTGGCACCAACCGGAGCTGCTCTCATCACATCTTCCATTGTTACCTTAATTCCATCAGCGTTTAGAAGTTCCACCATTTTTCTCATGCGCGGAATACGTTGGTCTCTAGTTTCGTAAAGCATTGTTTGCATTTCTTGGTTCTGGCCATCGAAAAGCAATCCGAGTATGTGCACACTTATGCCCTCAGGTGTAATCGTTGAAATCTCGGCGCCTAGAACAAGTGAAAGTGGCGCGCGATGTGCTTGTAAGGCCTGACTCCAACCCTCCGTCGAATCGTGGTCAGTGAGCGCAAGTGTTGTGATGCCTTGCGACAGCGCTTTGTTTATCAACTCTGCAGGAGTATCTGTCCCATCACTGGCGGTGCTGTGGGTGTGAAGATCAATCACTCTTCAACCATCACTTTCGTTGGGCGTGTACGTAGTACTACAAGTGCGCAACCAATCAGAATTAGAATTATTCCGGGGATTACTCCTGTCGGAGGCCTTTGGCCCATCCACCAAACTGCAAGTACAGAACTCACTGGAACTTCAAAAAAGATTATGAGAGAAACCACGGCCGGAGATACTCGCTTAAGCGTCGAGTTGAACATCGTATGTCCCAATAATTGCGCGCCCGCAATTAGTCCAAGCAAAATCCACCATTCGCGCGCTGAGAAATTGAGTACCTGCGCACCGGAAATAATTGCAATCGGAAGTGCGCTCATTGCGCAGATGAAATAACAGACTGTTGTGTAACTAGTCGTTTCTAAAGTTTTTTGTGCTTGCGACCCTGCCATCATGTACATCGCTGCAAGGGCGGCTGAAATAATTGCTGCGATATCACCGAGAAATGCACGAATTGATATTTGGAAATCAATTCCTGAAATTAGAAGTACACCAATAAAACTAACTCCCATGCCAAGCCAGGCCTTTGATGGAATATGTCCGCCAATTACTTTGACAAATATTGCAGCAAAGATTGGTTGAAGTGCAACAAGAGCTGTGCCTGCAGCAACCGTGGTCATTCGCATGGATAGAAAGAATGCATAGAAATGCGTTGAAAGAAGAACGCCGGCAAGAATTGCCCACTTGATTCCTGCACGGTCTACTTTATGGCGTAGAGCAAATGGCAAAGTCATAAGAGACCCGCCAATATTGCGCCAGAATATAAGCGAAAGAACTGGCATGGTGCTCATCGCAATAAGCGGACCTGATGTACCAATTCCGACAATTCCGAGTCCCAATCGAATCAGGTCATCGCGTGCTGGAATCTCTATATGGCTCTGTTCGCTAATGCTAGATTCATTTGAATGTTGCGCCATGGATGAACCGTAGCCGATACCCTTAGCTCTATGAGCGGCAAAGTACTTAATCGCGTATTTATCGCCCGCCTCGCCGGAACTGCAGTCTTTGATCCAAATGGAGATCCAGTCGGAAAGGTGCGCGATGCTGTTGCGACCCTTCGTACTAATAATCAAGCTCCAAGAATTCTTGGTCTCGTTGTTGAAGTACCACTGCGACGTCGCGTATTTGTTCCGATTACTCGCGTCACATCAATTGAATCTGGCGCCGTTGTAATAACGGGCCTTGTAAATATGCGTCGCTTTGATACTCGCCCTGGTGAAATTCTTGTACTCGGTGAATTATTAGATCGCTCAATAACTATGGTTGAAAATAACGAATCTGTTGTTGTTGAAGATATGGGAATGGAACAAAACCGCACGAGTGACTGGCTCATTACGCGAGTACACATCATGCGCAAAGGCAGAGGTCTGCGTCGTAAAGGCGCAACATCAACGCTTATGTGGGACGAAGTTGCCGGTTTTGCATTTCCAGAACAGAATCAAGGTGTTGCCAATTTACTTTCAACACTTGGCAATCTTCGCGCTGCAGACTTAGCGGCTGTGATTCAAGATCTGACTCCCAAGCGCCGCGCCGAAGTTGCTCGTGCACTTGATGACGAACGTCTTGCAGATGTTATTCAAGAAATGGATGAGGTCGAACGTGTTCAGCTTCTAGCAGAACTCGAAGGCGAGCGAGCCGCAGATGTTCTAGAAGAGATGGATCCAGATGATGCTGCAGATTTGCTACGCGAGGTTGGTGAAGAACGCGCTCAACAATTGATCGAATTGATGGAACCAGAGGATGCAGAAGATGTTCTGCGACTTATGACATACGAGGATTACTCTGCTGGTGGAATGATGACAACAGAACCAATAGTTATGACCGCTGACTACTCCGTTGCAGATGCACTAGCAGCTGTTCGTAGAAGTGAAATGTCTCCAGCTCTTGCTTCACAGGTATTTATCTGTCGCCAACCACTGGAGACTCCAACCGGTCGCTATATCGGAATGGTGCACTACCAACGCTTGCTTCGTGAAGCCCCAGCCACGCTTCTAGGTTCAATTGTTGATACTGATACGCAAGGGCTTAATCCCAACGCATCACTCAATGAAGTTTCGTCATACTTGGCTAGTTATAACTTGTTATCAGTACCAGTTGTCGATGCAAATGATCGTCTCCTCGGCGTTGTTACGGTAGATGATGTGCTCGATCACTTGCTTCCTGAAAACTGGCGCCACGATCACCGCGATTCAACTCGCGGAACAGGTCCATTGGGAAATTTAACAAATGAGAATTTAACTGACCACGAAAATAAGGAGGTGTAGAAATGGCACGCAAAGATGGATTGGATACACCACGCGAGTCACGTCGCGCACTTCGTCCAAACTATGATCCAGAGGCATTCGGTCGACTCTCTGAAAAATTTGCTCGATTCTTAGGTACAGCTCGTTTTCTTGTTTACATGACTGTATTTGTTTTATCTTGGGTTCTCTGGAACTCCCTTGCACCGCGAGATTTACGATTTGATGACTACCCATTCATCTTTTTGACGCTAATCCTCTCGCTACAGGCTTCATATGCAGCTCCACTAATTCTCCTTGCTCAAAATCGCCAAGCAGATAGAGATCGAATTGCGCTCAATGAAGATCGTGCTCAGAATGAACGAAGCATCGCTGATACTGAATATCTAACTCGTGAACTAGCAAGTCTGCGTATCTCTTTGGGCGAAGTTGCAACTCGTGATTTCATGCGTAGCGAACTCGAGGATTTAATTAAAGAGCTACGGGGTAAGCCCGAGTCTGACTCCAAGTAAAGAGTCTTTTCGAACTATTAGCTTCTCAACTATTTCTTCAATTGCTATCGCACTTGCGCTCTCTGAACTACTTTCAACAACTGGCTGACCAGAATCGCCACCAGCACGTAACACTGGGCTAAATGGAATTTTACCCAGTAGCGGAACTGAAGTACCGATGAGCTGTGTTAATACTCGGGAAGTTTCTTCACCACCGCCGGCTCCGAAGAGTGAAATTTCCTCTGAGCAATGTGGACATGGGAATGCTGACATATTTTCAATGACACCAATAACTCGTTGATTCATCTGATGGGCAATGCGGCCTGCGCGTTCTGCAACTTCTGCAGCAGCAATTTGTGGCGTCGTGACAACGATGATTTCTGAAGTTGGAATTAGTTGACCGAGCGAGATTGCTAAGTCACCGGTGCCAGGTGGTAAATCTAGAAGTAGCAGATCTAAATCCCCCCAATGAGCATCAGATAAAAGTTGCTCAAGTACTCTGTGCAATAACGGGCCTCGATATGCAACTGCATCTTCGCGTTCTGGCTTAAACATTTCCATCGATACAACTTTTACTCCAAATGCCACAGGTGGAATAAACATCTGATCAATTGCAGTAGGGCGAACACCCATAAGCCCCATAAGGCGGGGAATCGAATGACCATAAACATCGGCATCGAGAATTCCAACGCGAAGCCCTTTACGTGCAGCGGCTACTGCCAAATTAACAGTC
Organism: uncultured Actinomycetes bacterium; assembly: GCA_903844585.1. The sequence goes on from CAIMUD010000003.1 coordinate 7,157, forward strand.
AATGAAGATTTACCAACGCCACCTTTACCGGATGCAATTCCAATTACGCGAGTTAGAGATCCGGGTTGTGCAAAAGGAATAAATTTCTCACGCCCACCGCGTACGATTTTCTTTACGTTATCGCGCTGCTCTTGAGTCATTGCGCCGAATGTAAGGTCGATTGAGGAAACTCCTGCAACTGCAACAACCGCATCAGTAATATCGGTTCGAAGCCGATCTTGCATTGGACATCCCGCAATAGTTAATAGAATTCTTACAGTTGCTTTGCCGCCAGAAAACTCAACTGATTCGACCATTTCAAGGTCGGTAAGAGAGCGATGAAGTTCGGGGTCCTGTACTCCTGACAGCGCCTGCTTTATTGCCTCTACGCTCATAAAAGGTCTGGATCAATCTTGGGATTTAACTTTGGCTCTGACTGTGGGTTATCAACTTCTTCTAGCGCATTTGCAATCTGCCTTTTTACAAAAGTCTTTGGGTGCAAGTCCGATGGCTTTAAATCTTCAAATCCTGGACCTAAGTTCAGTCGAATCTCAGCCGTCGCAGTATTTGCCATTTGGCGAATCTTTTTCACAAGCTTTGCTGCATCAACTGCAATGCGCGGTAACCGATCTGGGCCAACAAGAATGATCGCAATAATTGCAAGGCCAAGTATCTCGCCGGCTCCAAAATCGAAGAACATAGAGCGATACTACTGCGATTAACGAATTTTTACTTATTTACTAACCGAGAGCACAAGGATTACTTGATAGCTCTTTCCGGCACGTAGATAAGTAAGTTGAACTTTATCTCCAACGCTCTTTGCACGGATTGCAACGATGAGTTCTTCAGCTGCAGCAATCGTGCGACCATCAAACTTGGTAATGATGTCACCTGGCTTAAGACCTGCTGCAGCAGAAGGACCACTTGGCAAAATAGCGTCAGCAGAATCTGCAATCTTTGCTCCCTCGCCTTCGAATTGCATATCGAGTGAAACGCCCATTACAGGGTATGTAGCTTTTCCACTCTTTATTAATTGTTCGGCAGTTTTTCGGGCCTGATTAATTGGAATGGCAAAACCCAAACCAATCGAACCGCTTTGAGATCCAAAGGATGAGCCTAAAGTTGCAATTGCAGAGTTAACTCCGATAACTGCGCCAGTAGCATCAACTAGCGGTCCACCTGAATTTCCAGGGTTAATTGCAGCATCAGTTTGAAGTGCATTAATAAATGCGTTCTGGCTTCCGGATTCTCCGGCGGTTACTGCTCGATCCTTTGCGCTGATAATTCCGAGCGTCACAGTGCCAGAAAGTCCGAGCGGTGAGCCAATTGCAATAACAGAATCCCCAACAACTACTTTGTCGCTGTCTCCGAAAGTTAGTGCAGTTAACCCTGCTGCAGAAATCTTCAGAACTGCTAAGTCATAAGCTTCGTCACGGCCAACAATCGAGGCAGTGAATTTCTTTCCATCATTGAGCTGAACTTCAATTTTGCCACTGGTCTTTGCCGCACCTGCTACAACGTGATTGTTGGTAAGTATGTATCCAGCGCTATCGATAACAAAGCCTGTTCCTGTTGAACCAGTGGCGCCAGATTTAGCTGATATTGATACAACCGAAGGGATAACTCGCTTAGCAATATCGGCAACCGATCCGGGTGGGCGTTCGATAGCTGATGAAACTGAGGAAAGTTTAATCGAATGTCCAAAAAGTGAGCCTGTAGAAGATGCACCGAACACGCCGCCAATGAGACCTGCAATTACTGCGAGGATGACCGCGTTGCCCCGAGTTATGCCAGAAGTTTTATTCTGCTGTGAAGATGGAATCCACCACGGCCCCGAAGAATGCATATCGCTCATATGGATATCTTCCTACAACTAGCTTTCAATCTACAACTTGGTTGCAAGTAACAAACCGTCACCGACTGGAATGAGTGATGTCACCCAGTGTTCTGAGTCGTTTTTAATTGATTTCCCAGCATCGCGAAGGGCAATTGTCTTTGGATCGCGCTGTGCAGGATCTGAAACTTTTCCGCCTCCAAAGAAATTATCGATTACGAATACGCCACCACTTCGAAGGATCCGATGAGCTTCGGTGGCAGCATATGAAATGTCTTCAGGATTATGTCTAAAAATGACTAAGTCGTAAGCACGATCGGTAAGTTTTGTCATTACATCCATAACCGGATTCGTGATGAGGCGAAATCGAGATTGGACGATATCTGCATCCTGCAAGGATATTTTTGCAGCGTTGCTATGTTCCATTTCGTCATCAATCGAAGTGAGGGTTCCGCTGGCCATCATGCCTTCTAGCACCCAAAGTGCACCAACTCCAGAACCAGTTCCAATTTCAACGACAGATTGTGCAGAGAGAATATGCGCGAGATATTTTAAATAAGCACCAGTGCCAGAAGTCGTATCTGTAACACCCATTTCAACTCCGCGAGCACGAGCAGATTGCTTTACATCATCTTCAGCAATGAAGGTTTCTGCATAAGAATGCGGATCAATAATCACGAGAGTGATGTTATCCAGTCAATGAGCAATCGGACCCCAAAACCCGTTCCGCCTTTTGGATTTTCTCCTGTGTCGCTTTCGCTGCGCGCTGGGCCTGCAATATCGAGGTGAACCCAGTTGCGACGGCCGACAAATTTTTCAAGGAAAAGTGCTGCAGTGACGGAACCGGCTGAATAATCTGCTTTATTGGCGGTGTGATTGAAATCTGCGATATCACTTTCTAGGGCATCGCTGTAGTCATCTATAAGTGGCATATGCCAAACACGATCACCATTTAATTCACCGATGTCATGAAGTTGTTCTGCCAGCTTAGAATCACGGGTGTACATCGCAGCATATTGACGACCAAGCCCAAGGGTTGCAGCTCCTGTAAGTGTTGCAAGGTCGATGAGATAGTCAGGATCAAGATTTAAATCTGCGTATGCCAATCCATCGGCTAATACGAGTCTTCCTTCAGCATCGGTATTAATCACTTCAACACTCGTGCCTCCATAATGATTGATGACATCACTTGGTCGTTGTGAGCTTCCAGATAGCGCATTTTCTGCAAGAGCCATCAATACCGTGACTCGAACCTGTGGTTGCAATTCTGGAAGGGCGCTAATTGTTGCAAGGGCCGCGGCGGCACCAGCCATATCACTCTTCATCGCAGTCATAGATTCATATGGACGCTTGAGTGAAACACCACCGGTATCGAAAGTAATTCCCTTGCCAACAATCACAATATGCCGAAGAAGCTCCGAAGATTTTCTACGTCCTTCAGGTTCGTATGAAATTATTACAAATCGCGGACCTGGTTTTGGAGAAGAACCTCCTACTGCACGCAAGCCTCCAAATTCCTTTAAATCCTTACCTGCCAAGACTTTTATTTGGAGTTTTTTCTCATCTGCCATTTTAATTGCTTCATCTGCAAGCCACTTTGGATTCTTTATATTCGATGGCGTATGGATTAAATCTCGCGCATTCATGATTGCAGTAGCGATGGTTGCCGCTTCTTCTAACAAATGAGAGTCTGCTGTGGCTATTGAAAGCGCAGGAACTTCAATCTTTGCATCAGTTTTTTGGTGCCATTGGTAGGTTCCAAGGCTAAGTGAAATGGCAAAGGTTCGAATCTTAGAAGTTGAGTCAACGCAGACCGCTGCTAGTTCGACTGCTTTTCCTCGCACTTTTCTTCCAAGAGATGATCCGGCCGCGCGGAGCGCACTTTCACTTTGATCGCCTAAACCTAAAAGGTAAATTCGATCTGCAGCGAAGTCATTTGATGAAATCGGAACTTCAAAAATTTCTCCTGCTTTTGAACTTGCCCCAAAGAAATTTAACTCATCGCTAAGTGATATTTCAAAAGTTGATTCGAGGCTTTTAATTAGGGATGTGTGTGCAGGAAATTCGAAAGTTGATTCGTTTTTTATAAATCCGATTGCGATTAAATCAACTTCATGAAGCGCCCGAGGTGAAGGCTCAAGGGCAGCAAGCGTGGTCACGCGAAAATGGATTACTTCTTGATAAGTTGAACAGCAGCTTCAAGAGCTGCACTGAGATTATTTGCCTCTTGGGCATTGAGTTCTACGACTAGACGACCGCCGCCTTCGAGAGGAATTCGCATAACAAGTGAGCGTGCTTCCTTTGTTACTTCCATAGGTCCATCACCGGTACGAGGCTTCATGGCTGCCATGGGGAACTCCTTTTATCTACAAACTTGGGTCGCAAACGAGGGATAAGTATCTCGCATATATCGGCTGAGATGAAATCGAGGCTAGAACTAGAGACCCAGATGGGAAGTTAGGCGTGCTTTTCCTGCCGCAATCATGACAACTACAGACTTTTCGGGGACTTTGAGTATCTCTGCAATTTGTGCGCTAGATAAAGATCGAAGGTAATGCAGAGTCAAAATTATTCGTTCCTCTTCGGGCAGAGATGCGATTAATTCTGCGAGCGAGGTTGGGTTATCACCACTGGATCCCATGTCCTCAACTTTCACATGCTGAGGTTACTCGCGATAGGCCGCTATTGCTTTCTTCCGCAGGCGGCGTAGCGAAATTATTACTCCTGCTTTTACCGCCCACAGCAGTGGGGTGGCCAATATCAGAATGGCCCTTGAAGCTTCCACTGTTTCAGACCAATTAAATTGAGTTTTATTTGGCGAAATTCCGATAAGTTCAAAAGTTCCTACACCCTTAATAACCGCGCCAGTATGAATCACATCGCAAGAATTCGGTGGGTTCCACTTTGTAACTGTCATCAGATCAAGTAAGCCAAATTTGGAAAATTTTGGATACAACTTATATAGCGGGCCGGTGAATGCCGATATTGAAGTACCCACTCCTTCGTGCACCGATGATGTAAGCCAAACTTTTGTTTGGAGCATCCAGTCGCCTTGGCTCTCCCAATCAGCAATACGTTCCCACAATTTTTCCTGACTTACTGGAATTGTGAGTGAAACGTTAATTGACTTTGTGTGCATCGATGACATTTAACGCTTCCTTTATAGAAGTTGTCCAGTGCAAAATATCTGTTTGCCCGGGGCGTAAGAATTTCTCTTCTCCTAGATGCGCCACCAACTCTTTGAGGGGTTTGTAGATTCCGAAAGAGTCAAGAATGATTACTGGCTTGTCGTGAAATGAAAGATATCGGCCAACCCAGATTTCAAATAACTCTTCAAGAGTGCCAATGCCACCGGGCAGCGCAATGAAAGCATCGGAGAGATCTTCCATCATCGCTTTACGCGTGCGCATTGAGTCAACTATATGAAGTTCATCGCTTCCGTGATCGGCGTATTCAATGTCTACAAGGCGCTGAGGTATAACGCCAATTGTGTGGCCACCCTTAGATCGCGCACCTTTAGAGACTGCACCCATCGATGAAAATTGACCGCCTCCGGTAACGAGATCCCATCCCCTGCCCGCAATTTCTGCACCCAACTCGAATGCCTGCTCGTTATATTTGGAATCAATTTGCTCGGATGAAGAACAATAAACGGCGATACGCATACACGAAAGAATAGGGGTTAGGCTTAGCGCATGCCTTCACCAATCACTGCTTCAGGCCATGGAATTGCAACAATTGCAGGCACAGCAATCCTTGATGTCTGGTTTCCTAATCCCGCTCTTGGTGCACTTTCGAAAGAAGTTCCACAGATATTGAATTCACTCGCCGGCAAAGACGATATCCGCAAAGTAAGCCGTGAAATCGTTTCAGTTGAGATCGATCTAAGTGCTGCACCGAAAGATGCCAAAGATGCATACCTTCGACTACATCTTCTCTCGCACAGATTAGTAAAACCTCATGGACTTTCAGTAGAAGGAATTTTTGGATTGCTGACAAATGTTGCGTGGACATCTGCTGGCCCTTGCGCCGTTGATGGATTCGAAGAAGTTCGTGCTGGCCTAAAAGTTAAGTTTGGGCATGTAACTGTATTTAGCGTTGATAAGTTTCCAAGAATGGTCGACTACGTCGTTCCTTCGGGAGTACGAATTGCAGATGCTGATCGTGTTCGCTTGGGCGCATACCTTTCAACTGGCACAACTGTTATGCACGAAGGTTTTGTAAATTTCAATGCCGGAACTCTCGGTACTTCAATGGTTGAAGGTCGCATCTCCGCAGGAGTAGTGGTTGGGGACGGAAGTGACGTAGGTGGCGGAGCATCCATCATGGGAACGCTAAGCGGTGGAGGTAAAGAAGTTATTTCGGTTGGCGAAAAGTGTTTACTCGGCGCGAATTCGGGGCTTGGAATCTCGCTCGGAGACAACTGCGTTATTGAATCTGGAACTTATATAACCGCTGCTGCGAAAATAAAACTACCTGACGGAGAAATTGTAAAAGCTAAATCACTTTCAGGAGCCAGCAACCTTCTTTTTCGGCGCAATTCACTTGATGGTGGCCTTGAAGTTGTAATGCGAACCGGTACTTGGGGTGGACTTAACTCAATTTTGCATTCAAACTAAGTTAAACCAAGCAGAAGGAAGTTTTGCTCGACTTCTAAATGTTTCACCACGTAATACAGAAGTTTTGCCTAAGCTAGAAGTTGCCTGAATCTGACCCACCGTTCCACTTAAATTTCTCGTAAGAATTTCCAGCTTTGAAACATCTGGTAACAAGAATGCTGCAGCAACGACGCTTTGATTTACGCTGATCGCCCAAGTTGCAAATCGTGGATTTAACTTTGTATCCGCACTTGCAGTATCTGAAACGCTTACTGAATATGTAGTTGGGGTACCCCAAGCGCTTTCAACGCTTTCAGTAACGCCGCCAGTTGAAGAAGTGAAATACGTTGTCATGAGTGCACCGCCAAAAGTAACGACTTGACCGGCTGTTCGATCCACTGCACCTTTCCAAAACGCACCATAAATCGGCTCATTTTCTTTTGAAAAGCCAGCATAAGTTTGGTCTGTGATGCTTGCATATAAATTGCAATCACATGCCGATCGTATTTTCACGCCTCGCGTGAGCGCATAAGTTCGAGAAGCTATCGCTTGCGCTTCTAAAATTGCTGCAGGCCAAGAAGATGGGACTTCACTGACACCGTAGAGATATTCATCTTTGAGCCTGACGGTATTGGTGATTTCAATTCGGTTACCAACAATTTTATCTTTAACAATTTTTGCTTGTATCTGTCCATGGCGATACTTCATGGTTTTAGCACCATTTGTAAATGCAAGGAGTGCAGGTGCACCTTCGAGGTTTCGG
>CAIMUD010000004.1 GCA_903844585.1 uncultured Actinomycetes bacterium
CCGTTGTTGAAGTTGAGCTACCTCAGGGTTATCCAAAAGTGCCACCTGTTGCCAGAACAATTGCCGGCGATATTGTTTTTCACCCCAATTTTAATTCCACAAAAATTTGTTTATTTGACTATTGGGCACCTTCGACACAACTCGTCGATGTCATCCAAGAAATTGGTGAAATGCTCCAATGGCAAAAATTTAATATCAGGTCACCATTGAATGCAGAAGCTGCACAGTGGAGCCAGGAGCATAAAAATGATATTCCATTGTCTACGCACAAGCTTGGAGCTAACCAAGTGAAAATTAAATTAAAGTAAACCTAAGAGCTAGGGGAGATAAGTGGAGCAAAATGAAAACAGAATCCGTATTTCACTAAATGACTTAGAAAGTGTGGAAGTCACGAAGCGGGTAACGGAGATGACGGATGCCCAGAAAATTGCTCTTGTCCGTCCGATAGGTGATCCCACTCGCAATGACAACAATAGCGCGGGCCTTAAGGCAATTTTACTCCTTTCACTAGCTGGATTAGCAGGTGGGTTTATAGCTTTTGCACTTATTAAAGTCGTTCTATTCGGAATGCTTGCGTCAAACTCGGAAAATTCAGCTACCTTCTCGAATTTAGGATTCTCATTTATTCTGGCATTTGCCATTGGCTTAACAGTGTCACTTATTGACGCTGCAAGTACTCGGATTGGTTCCAAAATTGCGAGTGCTGCTGCTATCGCGATTCCAACCGCACTAACCCTTGGGCTTGCAATTGGAGCAATAGCGAACTTCTATTACTCGAATGCAATGCAGGATCTAATTAGCAAAGCTTATGAAAAGATCGGTGCGGGTGAGTCAACAGAGTCGGTGTCTAGCTGGCTAACTTCAAGCACACATTTTCCACGTGGCCTTGCTTGGCTGATATGTGGGCTGGCAGCAGGGATGACTGTGGGAATTGCGTCACGTTCCCTAAAGCGCACTGGATTGACTGCTGGAGGAGGCGCTTTAGGCGGCTTCCTGGGAGGCTTTATTTTTGACTTCATTCCCCAGGATTTGGAATGGCTGGCACAAATGGCCGGTATTTGTATCACTGGCTTACTCATTGGTTCTTCAATGGCTTTACTAGAGCAAGTTGCGCGAACTCAGTGGATTGAAATTATTGCTGGCGGAATGGCGGGAAAGCAGTTCATTCTCTATAAAACAGATATTTCTATTGGATCGTCGCCATCTGCAGACATAACTCTTATCAAAGATTCTGCAATAGCGCCGTTACATGCAAGAATTTACTCACAAGGTGGTAGAACTGTTTTGGAAAGCTTAAATCCTGGATTACCTTGCTCAGTTGATGGAACTGTAGATATGCGATTCTATTTAGTAGATACTTCCACAATCACTTTAGGTTCCACACAAATTCGATTCCGAGAAAAGAAAAGTCAAAAAAATCCATCTCAAGGGGTAGGGCGATTAAGTTAGAATTCAAAATCGTCTTAATAATTACTCTATTTTTTGTTTCTAACGTTCCTAGCTCCAATGCCGTTGAGGACTACATCTCCTTTGGGCTAAAGATCAATTGCAATAACTCTCAAGGGGCAGGATTTTTAATTGAAGAGAGCATCGTCGTGACAGCTAAACATGTTGTAGAAAAATGTAAGAGTGTACGCATTAGCGACAATGAGGGTAAATCGGTTTTTTCAAATACAATAACCTTAAGCAAAGAATATGACATAGCTTTTTTACGAATTGATAAGGTCATTGGCCTCAGTCCAACTTTCTCCAAGTTATCACCCGAAACTGGAGAAAACATCTACGCTGTAGGCGCTCCAATTGATGGCTTGAGCCTGACAAAAGGAAAATTATTTTCAACTTTTCAGGATAGCCAAGGAGATTGGCTTGAAATCACAGTTCCTGCCGACCATGGGAATTCAGGGGGACCAGTTTTTTCAGAAAACGGGCTGGTAGGTATGGTGATTTCCAAAGACTTTGCGAATTCTAAAATATATGCCTACACCATAAAATTGATAGAAGCCGATTATGGGGTGAATAAGGCTTCGGCCACAGCTGTGAAACCAGGATCGAGCAATATAGAAGATAGCTCATACTCGCCCTTGCTCACACAGTTGTTCTCTGCCAGCATTGCCTTTATCTTTGGGTTGCTCGCAGGAGTGGCACTCAGCTCTCGTAGGGCACGTCGCAGAAGCAAGAAGAGAATTAGAATCGAAATCTAGAATCGGAGAAAAAATGTCTGAGTTAGATATAACTATCAAAGATGTAAGTGGTTCGCAAAGGCATGAAGTCAGTGTGCCAGGTAACGCGGCTGCCCTAAAAATTATTGCAGCACTTGTTAACCAGCTTAATTTACCGGTCAATAGTCCAGACAACACCCCAATGTCTTACAAGTTTCACCATGAGGAGACGGGAAGACAAATAAAAGACGAAATGACTTTGATTGAAGCTGGAGTCTCAAATGGAGATAGCTTGCGTCTTGTTCCAGAAATTGTAGCTGGATAAGAGTTCATCAACATGTCAATTCTCGATCAGAGTAAATATGATCGCCAAGAAAGGATTACTTGGTGGGATCAAGCCTCATTAACTCGAAGTCGCGTTTTGGTAGTGGGTGCTGGTGCACTCGGTAATGAAATTGTTAAGAATTTAGCTTTAGTCGGTGTTGGAAATATTTCCATTGTTGATATGGATAGTATCGAGCATACTAATTTAGCTCGATGCGTTTTTTTCAGATCTGGCGATGAGAATAAATATAAGTCAGATGTTTTATGCTCTGCAGCTAAAGAAATGAATCCAGATATACAAACAACTTCCTATCCTGTTGCAGTACAAAAACTTGGCAATGCATTCTTTGCCGATTTTGACTTAGTGATTGCTGGCTTAGATAATCGTGAAGCACGTATTTGGCTAGGTGCTGCACTTCGTAGGCTCGGTAAAATTTGGATAGATGGCGCTATTGAAGGTCTAATGGGAAAAGTACAGACTTTTCTACCAGAAGGACCTTGTTACGCATGCACAATGACCGATCAGGAGTGGCTAATTATTGCCCACCGGCGCTCATGCTCTTTATTAGGAGTGGAAGAAATCTTAGGCGGACACACCCCAACTAATGCAACAACTTCTAGCATTATTGCAGGGATTGAATCTCAGGAAGCTATAAAGTACCTAGTTGGACGCAATGATTTGGCGGCAGTTGAAAATAGGGTGTTTAGATTAGTTGGAGAGCAAATGGCAACGTTTTTCTCGGTAATTGATATAGATGAAGATTGCCCATTTCATGATGACAAAGTTGAAATTAGAAGCCACCACAAATTAC
>CAIMUD010000005.1 GCA_903844585.1 uncultured Actinomycetes bacterium
CGTCAATAAGCGGAAATTACTAATTTTTACCAATTTAGTTGGCGCGCTTTCATCTCTTGGTCTTGGCCTCTTAGTTCTTACTGGGCATGTTCAGGTATGGCATGTTTTTCTCTTTGCCTTAATTCTCGGAATTTCCTCTGCAGTTGATGCGCCAATTCGCCAATCATTTACTTCAGAAATTGTTGGCCACTCAGATATTGCAAATGCAGTTAGTTTAAACTCAGCCAATTTCAACGCCGGGCGTTTAGTTGGTCCTGCAATGTCAGGCTTTCTTATCGCACGCTTTGACACTGGCCCTTCATTCTTAATAAATTCCTTTACCTACCTCTTTGTGATTCTGGCGTTGTTGCGTATGCGCGAATCAGATTTCTTTATTCAAGAGAAGAAAGAAACGCAAGGCACAGTGCGCGAAGGTTTGAAATATGCCCTGGCTCGCCCAGATTTATATGTGGTGATGTTAGTTGTCTTCTTTGCCGCGACCTTTGGTTTAAATATGCAGATTTTTAATGCACTTATGGCAACAAAAGAATTTGGTAAAGGACCAGCATCATTTGGTTTATTAGGCACCTATCTCGCGATCGGTTCACTAAGCGGTGCGCTAATTTCAGCGCGTCTTGAAAAGTTCCGCAGAACCATTTTTGTTATAAAAGGCGGCATCGCCTTCTCGCTTGCAATCACTTTGCTATCGATTGCACCGACCTACACCTGGTACTCACTCTGGTTACCGTTTTGTGGTTTTAGCGCGCTGACTATGTTAATTACCGCAAATTCCTTGATTCAAGTTAATTCTGATCCAGCTATTCGTGGCCGAGTATCTGGAATTTATTTACTTATCTTTATGGGTGGTACGCCATTCGGTTCTCCACTAATCGGTTGGTTAGTTGAAATGATTGGGATTCGCGAAACTATCGCTTTGTGCGGACTCACTTCACTCTTTGCTTGTTTGATTATCTGGGCGGTCTTTCATAACAAAGTTAAGTTGCCACACGATATTTCAGTCGAAGGTGTACTACCTGCCGCCTATGATGATCAGCGCTAGCAGACCGAGCAAAGTTAAAATAGTAATCAAACGTCGAGTGCGGTAATCCATTTAAATATTATTCGCGCCGAGATGTTTGGAAGGCGAAAGCACAACCATTGTAAAACAGAGTGCAATTAAGACCGGCACCATTATGTATGCACGTGAAATTCCAAAGTTATCTCCCAAAATTCCGAGCAATAGCGGTGAGCAAGCGATTGCAATACCTGCTGCGATTGAGCTCTTGCCTATCGCTAAGTCGGGACGCCCTTCGCTAAATGCGACCAGGCGCAGAGTAAAGAGTGGGAATTGAACTGAAATTCCTAGTCCAACTAAAAATAAGGTAACCAGACAGAGCGCCAAGATATGCGATGACCAGAACAAACCAAAGGCAATGAATTGAAGAGATAGCGCCAGCTTTAATTGTTCATCGGCATGAAAACGTTTTAACAATCGTCCGGCATACCAGCGACCAGTACCAACGCCGGTACCAAATGCAATTACCGCAAGCGTTGAAATTGCGGCGCTTGCTTCTGTGCGATTACTAATTAGAGATGCTGACCAGAAAGATGTAGCAAATTCTGCGCTAATTGAGATAAAGAAACCAGTCCAAGATAACCAATACCCGCGCGATAGTTTGCCACGTTGCGGCCCGCTTTCATCTGGAATATGTGAATCAGGTTCAAATTTTCTACCTTTGATGAACATCGCCAAGATAAATGGAATTGTGATCAGAAGCCCAAGACGCCATTGTTCGCGCACAATATTTGCTGTTGTGCCAATAATGAAGTTACCAGTTACAAAGCCAGCAATGGCGATGGCATTTATTTGGGCAACCGCGGTATGAGAGCGTTCGGCAAAGGCGTGAGAGCCCGCAGTATTCACATTGTTAATTACAACTGAAATTCCTAAACCAGCAATGAGCGTTGCTAACAAAGTGAGCTGTACTGGGGGAGA
>CAIMUD010000006.1 GCA_903844585.1 uncultured Actinomycetes bacterium
CGAGTTGCGCGGGCTTTTTGTTCTTTCTCAAGTTCTTTGACGGCCTTTGCGGCCCCTGTTGCCATACCGCGGCCCGTTGCTCCTTTGCCATAAGCCTCTTGCAGCGCAGTGACTTCTTTCTCATCGCGCATATCGCTAGCTGTGTTTGCTTCATCGGTTGCAAGCTCTACGAGAGTTTGTGCTGCGGCAAATGCGGCTGCGATGGAGCCAAGTTGTAGCGGAAGTTTCATGATGACGCCGCGATTGCTGCGCACGGTTTCATTCGTTGCTAAATATTTTGCACGGCCGATATGTCCTTGGCTTACGCGTGCCGCAAAGTCAGCCATTTGTGCGCTGATTCCATCGCGGTTTTGTAATACATCTGCAACGGCATGTGTCGATGGCGTGCGAAGTTGTAGGTGGCGACAGCGTGAGCGAATAGTTGGTAGTACGTCGTGCAAAGTTGGTGCGCACAGTAACCAGACAGTGCGAGCGCCAGGTTCTTCGATTGCTTTTAGAAGCGCGTTAGCGGCCGATTCAGTAAGGCGGTCGACATCTTCCATCACAACTACGCGCCAGCCGCCCATTGATGGCGCCCAGGAGACGCGGGTTAAGAGCTCGCGCACATCTTCGACCTTGATGGATAAGCCTTCGGTGTGGATGATCTCCACATCTGGGTGAGCGCCGGCTGCTGCGCTGCGGCATTCGTTGCAGGTGCCACATCCGCCTTGTGGGCAGATAAGGGCTGCGGCAAATGCAACAGCGGCTGATGAGCGACCAGAACCTGGAGGACCGGTAAATACCCATGCGTGCGTCATCTCTTGGGAAGTGGCTTCAGGTGAATTCACTGCAGCACGGGAAGCTGTGACTGCGCCCTGCAGTATTTGAGTGATGTGTTCTTGGCCGACTAGATCATCAAAAACTGTTGTCATTTTTAGTTGCACTTCCAAATTAGTGCCCGGGAATCACTTTTAGCCAATTCTAAATCGAAGTCCACCATGTTCTTAACAATTGATTCAAAATCTAAAGTCGTTTCCCACTGTAGGACGCTCCGTGCCTTTGAACTATCCCCCAATAAATTTTGTACTTCTGCCGGCCTAGAAAGTTTCTCATCAACTGAAACAAACTCTTGCCACTCGATAATTCCCACATGTTTGAACGCAATATCTAGAAAATCTTGCAAGCTGTGTGCAATTCCTGTTGCTAATACAAAATCATCAGGCGTTGAATGATTCAAGATTTTAATCATTCCATCAACGTAGTCAGGTGCCCAACCCCAATCGCGCGAAACATCAAGATTGCCAAGAGATAAATGATTTCGTTTGCCCAAAGAAACTTCGGCGGCAGCCATTGATATTTTGCGCGTGACAAATTTTTCCGGACGTAAAGGTGATTCATGATTGAAAAGAATTCCGGTTGATGCAAATTGGCCATAAGACTCTCGATAATTTACAACAAGGTGGTGCGCTGCCACTTTGCTCACCCCGTAAGGAGACCTGGGATAGAATGGGGTTGATTCTGTTTGTGGTGAGGATTCAGGAATTCCAAACATTTCTGAACTTGAAGCGTGGTAAAAGTGAATGTCTTGCATTTGCAAATTACGTAATGCATTTAGCCAATTCAATGTGTGCATTACGTTTGTCGAAAGTGTCGCTTCAGAATTCTCCCATGAATCTGCAACCGAACTTTTTGAGCTTAGGTGATATATACAATCTGGCCTAAAATTTTTTAAGAGCGATTCAATTTCAAGGGTGCTTGAAGAGTTAATTACCAGACTCTGGACAGCTGGGTTGTAACCCGAAAGCATCATCATTTGATGTTCATCTTTCGCCAGTGCCAGAACTTCACATCCAAGTGACGTAAGTTTCATGCCGAGGATTAATCCATCTTGGCCGGCGGCTCCAGTAATAATTACCTTTTTATTCATTTTTGTGGGGACTTCTTCTTTGTTTTATGTACAGTCTTGGAGACAGCAGCTGTTGCGCGCTTTGTTGCACGGCGTACTGGTTTAAAGAGTCGGTTGCCGTGCTCATCTTTTTGGTTGCGAAGAAGAGTTGGGATTTCGCCAACGCGCTTGATGATTGCCTTGTGGATAGCATCAATATTTTGTCGGCCGTCCACGATGAAATACCGCTCGGGATCAAGGCGTGCAAGTTGTAAGAATTCTTGGCGCACTCTCTCGTGGAAATCATTTGCTTCTGATTCCACACGATCGCGTGAAGTAAGTCTGGCAAGTGAAATCTCTACAGGAAGGTCGATGACAATGGTCAGAGTTGGAAAGAGAGATTCGGTGGCCCAGCGAGAGATTCGTGCGACTTCACTTGGGCTAAGGATGCGGCCTGCGCCTTGGTATGCAATGGAAGAGTCAAAGTAGCGATCAGTGATGACCACTTCACCTGCAGCTAGTGCTGGACGAATAACTGTGTGCACATGGTTTGCGCGATCTGCGGCATATAGAAGCGCTTCGGCGCGCGGACTGATGTCTCCTGTTTCATTTGCAAGGAGAATCTTGCGCAAATCTTTTCCAAGATCTGTGCCGCCAGGTTCGCGAGTTAGTAGTACATGCTCGCCTTCTGATTCAAGCCAATCGCTAAGTAACTTTGATTGCGTTGACTTGCCTGTGCCTTCTCCGCCTTCAAATGCGATGAAGATTCCTTTTGTCGGAGCACCAGTGATGCTGCCGAGCTCGCCCTTAAGTGCGTTAACAACATCAGACCATAAAGAGACATTTGGGCGATCTTTCATCTGGCGGTATGAAATCGAACCAATGATGACTGCAACAAAACCTGCGATAAGAATCGTAAGTTGTGCGCCATTGAAGTTAATTTCGGTGTTTTGAAACTTATATCTGTGGACGCCAAAAGTAGCTGCAATAAGCGGAGAAATGGCTAAAACAGCGACCAAGGTAATGCGGATCAGCGATTGCACGAAGGCAAATGTGCGGCCACGAACTTCGTCATGGACTTCCATGCCAAGCATCGTGAAGCCGGTAACCCAGGAGATTCCGCTAAATGCGCCAAGGACTGTCACGATTGCAATGGCAATAACTAAGTTAGGAATGAGTGCAAGCAGTACTAGAAATACTCCGGCTGTTGTGAGGGATGCGCCAAATAGCCTGCGACGAGAAAACTGTGCAAATATTTTTGGGCCAAATGCAATACCAATAGCAAGACCTGTAAATACTGAACCAAAGAGAACTCCGTATGCAGCATCACCGCCGCCAAGGTCGCCAACAAATGTACGTGCAAGACCAATGACCGCACCTGCTGCTGCAAATGCGCCAATCATGCCAATAATTAGGCCGCGAATAATCTTTGAATCTTTTACCGACTTCCAGCCTTGTAAAAGCGATGAACCAAATCCAGCTTCCTTTGCCGCCTTTGATGCCGCGCCCTTTGGAAGTTCGCGAAGTCCCCACACGGTCCATGCAGCGAAGGCAAAGCTTGCAGCATTTACATAGAGCGCTACATCAACTGAATCACCAAGTGAAATCGGAAGAAGTGACTCGATTGCAGTATTAAAAAGTGTAAGGAGTGAGAACAAGATTGCTGCAACCGGCGCAGTACCGTAGGCGGCAAGGAGAGAGACCTGGTTTGCGCTCTCTAATTTTTCACTTGGCACAAGGTTTGGAACGCTTGCCTCTTTTGCTGGCGACCAGAAGAGAGTTAAACATTCGACCAAAATCATCGCGGTATAAAGCCAGAAATATGTATGAACAATTGGAATAGAAACATAAAGGGCAGCGCGCAAAATATCTACGCTAACCATTAACTTGCGGCGATCAAAGCGATCGGCGATTACTCCAGCGATGGGGCCCAAGAAAACTGCAGGTAAGAGGCGAGCGATAAATACACCAGCGATTGCAAAGTTAGCTGTTGCATAAGAACCACCTGAAAGGCTTTGAGCCAGCGCGGTTGTAGCAAGTAGTCCGAGCCAATCTCCAAGGGAAGAAAAGACCATGGAGTTCCAGAGGCTGCGAAAGCCCGGAATAGATAGGACGCTGCGGGTTTCATCCTGCGCGGGGGCGGCAGGGGTAGGCAACGTTCTAGACATGGAGGCAGTCTATCGGGCGTAGATGGGCGAGCTAAAAGAGGCTTTCAATGCTCTCTTTGAGCGAATATTTGGAACTGTAGTTAAGGGCGCTCTTTGCAAGGTTTATATCTGCACAGAGAAAAGCTGGATCTCCGGGGCGGCCATCGGTCGTATTTAC
The DNA here is from genome assembly GCA_903844585.1 of uncultured Actinomycetes bacterium. The sequence goes on from CAIMUD010000006.1 coordinate 4,190, forward strand.
TTCGGCGTCTTTTTGGCGTGATGATTGAAGAACTAAATCAATAATCTCTTTTACTGATGCACCGCGGCCTGTACCTACATTTATTTCGGTAGGTAGCGCGCTCTTTGCGTCCGCTGCAAGTAAGTGCGCGATAGCAACGTCTCGCACATCAACATAATCGCGCACGCATGTGCCATCTGGCGTTGGATATCCGCTTCCAAATATCTTGATTGGCCTCTTTGCTGCCAAGTTATTAATCACAATCGGGACAAGGTTTTCAGTTGAGTTGTCCAGCAGTGCTAAATCGGCGCATCCAACAACGTTAAAGAAACGAAGTGAGGTGGCGAAGTTGCCTTTGATCTTTGCAAAGTCGGCGACCTTTGCTTCAGCCATTAACTTTGATTCACCGTAAGGAGAAATTGGATTTGTCTGTGCGCTCTCTTTACATGGCTCGATTGTGTCAGGGCTTCCATAGACTGCAGCAGTGGAAGAGAAGATGAAGTGCTTTACCCCAGCGCGCTTTGCGATTTCAAGTAACTGGACAGTGGCTGTGTAATTTACTTCGATGTAGTCATCGCGCTTTGACATCGATTCTTCTACTGATTTAAGCGCTGCGGTGTGCACGATGCCGGTAATTTTGTATTGGCTTAAAGTTTTTTCAAAAGTTTCGTAGTCGCGTATATCTGCCTTGACCAAAGGAATTGTGGTGTTGTGCTTCTTATTTAGGTAATCGATACGAGATGAAAGGCCCTTGTAAAGGGAGTCATAGATAACAACGGCCTTGCCTGCGCGCAAGAATTCATCAGCTATATGTGTGCCGATATATCCAGCCCCGCCAGTTATAAGCCACATTTGACTTGGCGGCGTCGAGCTACTCATTTCTTAAGTCTATTAAGAAATCTGGCCCTTACGTAAAACTAAACCACGAAGCGCCTCTTCATCTTGATTAGTCAGGGCTTTAATTTCACTTGAATCGATTGCGCCTGCATCTAGGCCGCGCAAGAAGTAATTGGCAAGAGTGAGCGCTGTTGCTGGCTCATCCATCGTGCCGGATTCTGCGCGCTCTAAATATGTGCGCAAGCGATTAGCAGCTGATTGCAGGCCTTCGCGATAGAAAACGATATTTGCTAGAACTCGAGTCGGCAGCTGCGATCCATGTAAATCCCAGCCCTGATAGAAGCCGCGCTCAAGTGCTCGGCGCACTAACCGATAGTGGTTTTGCATCGCAGCGTGTACTTGTTCAGTTGAACCGACTGGCAAAATATTTGTCGAACCATCAGATAGTCGAACTGTTGTGCCTGCTGCGACAACTTGTAGAAGTTGCTTTGCATAATCTGCAGCTGGATGATCAAGTGTTTGATAAGCCGCAGAAATTCCGGCAGCAGCTGAGTAATCGTAAGTTCCGTAATGAAAAGCTGTTAATCGTCCTTTTGTTGCATCAATCATCTTTGCAGCAGTTGCTTGGCCGTCTGGACCAAAGATTGATTGCGTAGTCTCAATCTGAATTTCAAAGCGAATTGTTCCGGCGGGGATTTTATGTGCTTTCTCAAGTGCCTCTACTGCCATCACCATTACTTCGACCTGCTCGACAAAAGTTACTTTCGGTAGCGTGATGACAAAATTCTTTGGGTAGGCACCTTGTGCAATAAGTCCTGTAATAAACTGATCCAGAGTTTTGATGCTGCGAGCGCGCGTTACTGATTCCATGCTCTTAATTCGAATACCAATAAACGGTGTTGTAATGGAAGAAATGACTGCGAGCGCGCTCTGCAGATGGCCCTCTTCTTCGCTATCTCCGCGACGTCCATACCCATCTTCAAAATCAATGCGCAGATCCTCAATAGGTTCGCGCTTAATTTTCGCAATTACCTTTTCATAAATCGCTTCGACAATCTCGGCATCAATACCCACTGCCTTTGCCAAAGTCTTAGCATCTGGAGCGTGTGACTTTAAAGTATCTAGTGCAAGTGATGACCACTCATTTTGTGAGGTCGCAGTCAACTTATCTGCAGGGATATAACAAGTGTGAATTGGTTGTCGCCCGCCAAAGTCTCCGCGATATTTATTAGCAAGCTGTTCATCAACTTTTGCTAAATGTTTATCTGCTTTTGCAGAGAAGGAGTCGTCGAGCGCGTACATCAATTACTTCTTATTTGCCGCATCAAAGCGCGCTTGCAATTCGGCCAGCGCAGCAGCTGATGGAGTTCCCCAAACGCGAAAACGGCCAAGGCCACCATCTGGAAAGACATCAAGGCGCACTGCTTCTACAACGTCGCTGCTCTCAGAATAAAAACGGTGCGGTGTATCGGCCTGCACTCCTGTTTGTGCAAGTAAGACAACCTTGCCCGGGCCTTTAACAACTTCTGATTGGCTTCCACCAGTAACACTTACCTGCCAAGGTGGATTGCCTTTGTAATGTGAAGTATCAACTTCAATTGCAGAGATGCTTCCAGCAACCCCGAGTTTTACTGCAAACCAATCGTTGCCACCATGGCGACGGCGACGGTTTTCCCAACCATCACCTTGGTTGAGCGCATTTCCTGGTTGAAGTGTGTTGCGCGCAGATGAATAAAAATCATCAGAACAACCGATCAGGTCTGCGCCGTTTTCAAGATTTGAAAGATCGATAACGCCCTTTGCCGCAATCCACTTTGGATCTGGCAGAACTTCGCCATGCACCCGAAGGCGTGCGATGCCACCATCTGGATGTTGCGTGAGCTTTACATGCGTCCAGCGGCGATGTGACTTAACTGAAAATTCATTTTCGTGATCACCTTTAAGAGCGACTTTGTCGAGAAGTGGTTCCCAATTCGCACTCAGCAATTCGGCAATAGTTGGAACGTGGTCAAATGAAACGCCATGAAGTGAAGCGTGCTCTGGATAGTTGCCTGTGAAATTTCCTGTATCAATGATTGCGCCTTTAATTATTCCAGCGGCTCCAAGTCGAATGATCGCAATGTCATCACCGGGTTCGTTGCGGCGGCGGCGTGTTTCCCAACCGTCGTATACCTGGCCTTTATGGCCAAAGGTATGGCTATTAAATTTTGCGCGACCTTGATTTAAAAGATTTTCTTTCTCTGCAAAAAAGTCATCATTTGCGTAAACAACTCCGGCGCCAAGTCGGCGACTTGCTAAATCGGTGAGATTCTTGAAGTCGCTCAATTGACACCCCTTGTCAGGAATTTTCCTTGTGGAGCTCCAGTGTGAGCCCCATCTTTAAAGATTACATTTCCGCGAAGCCATGTCCTTTTAACAAGGCCCTTGAGAATTTTACCTTGATACGGAGTTACGTGGTTTTTGTGGAATAACTGCTTAGGGTCAACGGAAAATGTGCCTTCTGGGTCGAACTCAATAATGTCTGCATCCTTGCCAACTGCTATCGAGCCCTTGTTTTTAAGGCCTACGAGGTTTGCGGGGTACTGGCTCATCCAATTAACAATTTGGTATAAAGGAATTCCGCGTTCGCTACCGAATGTCCAAATAATTGATAGTCCAAGTTGAAGTGAAGAAATTCCACCCCATGCAGCTTGGAAATCTCCCTTATCGAAAAGTTTGAGATCTTCTGTGCACGGTGAATGATCAGAAACGATGAGATCAATAATTCCTTCTTCAAGTCCGCGCCAGAGTTCGTCTTGGTTTTTCTTTTCGCGAATTGGTGGGCAGCACTTGTACTGCGTTGCGCCATCTGCAATTTCTTCCGCTGTCAGTGAAAGATAGTGCGGGCAAGTCTCAACAGTGATATTAATGCCATCTTCTTTTGCAGATTTAATCAAGGCAAGTGAATCACCACTAGAAAGATGTAATACATGTACGCGTGCTTTTGTTCGGCGCGCTTCTTCAATTAACTCTGCAATGGCTACGTTTTCAGCGCCTTTAGGGCGAGAAGCTAAGAAATCTGCGTAATCACGTGAAGATGGCTTGGCAGAGCGTTCGATTGCTTGCGAATCTTCGGCGTGGACAACCATCAGCGCATTTTCTTTTGAAAGAACTCCGAGAGCATCTGATAAATCATCAAGTGATGAGGCAGGAAATTCATCTACGCCTGAGTGCAACAAGAAACATTTAAAACCAAAAACTCCTTGGTCAAGTAGCGGCTTAAGGTCTGCAACGTTGCCAGGAATTGATCCACCCCAGAAACCAACATCAACAGAACACTTACCACTCGCTGCATCTTTCTTTGTAGCAAGTGCTGCAACGTTAACTGTGGGAGGGATGCTATTAAGTGGCATATCAATAACGGTTGTAACACCGCCTGCTGCAGCGGCTTTTGTCGCTGATTCAAAGCCTTCCCATTGCGTGCGGCCTGGTTCGTTAATGTGCACGTGGCTATCGACGACTCCAGGCAACAAATGATTTTCTACAGTGATGTCTTCAACCGCATCAACTTTTGCATCGAATGCGCCGATACTCACAATCTTGCCATCTTTAATGCCAATTGCCGCTGGGCGATTACCAATATCGGTCATTACGTTTTGTGAACGAAGAAGCAGATCAACTTTATTACTCATTTTTCACCAATCAGTTCTAGTGCGGGGAGTGTAAGAAAATCTGCATATTCATCATCAAGACAAACTCGCTCAAAGAGTCGAGCCGCTTCTTGTATTTTTTCGGCGTTAAACCCTTCTGCAACGAGTCGAACTGACTCTTCTTCAAGTGCGATACGGACTAACTCTTTTGTTGCTTTGGAACCAGTGTCATCGAAGGTAACGTTGTTGTGTACTTGCTGCCAAATTTGTGAGCGAGAAATTTCAGCTGTTGCAGCATCTTCCATCAAATTATGAATACCGACTGCTCCATGACCTGCAAGCCATGCAGCTAGGTACTGCAGCGCGACATCAATATTTGCCAGCATTCCTGCCTCAGTAATACCGCCTGGAGTCCCTTTTATGTCCAGAATCATCGCTGAAGTCGAATGAACGTCTTCACGCTTTTTATCAATTTGATTTGGTTTTTCACCAAGGACGGAATCAAAGACTTCACGGCAGACCGGAACTAAATCTGGGTGTGCGACCCACGAACCATCAAAACCATCGCCGGATTCACGAGTTTTATCTGCTCGCACTTTGTCGAATGCAACCTTGTTGATTTCCTCATCTTTTCGACTAGGAATAAAAGCGGCCATTCCACCAATTGCGTGTGCTCCCCGCTTGTGACAAGTTTGTATAAGTAAGCCGGTGTACGCCTTCATCATCGGCGCTGTCATTGTTACCGCTGAGCGATCAGGAATAATGAAATCAGCACCGCGATCGCGGAAGAATTTAATAATTGAGAAGAGGTAATCCCACCGGCCCGCATTTAGTCCACTCACATGGTCACGGAGTTCGTAAAGGATTTCATCCATTTCAAATGCTGCTGGAATGGTCTCAATCAAAACTGTGGCACGAATTGAGCCCTGCGGAATACCCAACTTGTTCTGTGCCTCAACAAATATTTCATTCCAAAGGCGTGCTTCAAGATAGCTTTCCATTTTCGGTAGGTAGAAATACGGTCCATCGCCTAGTTCAAGTAAGGCTTTTGCGTTGTGGAAGAAATACATTGCAAAATCGAAAATTGCTCCGACTACAGGTTTACCGTCGATTGTCATATTGCGTTCCTCTAAGTGCCAACCACGAGGTCGCATAACTATTGTCGAAAGTTTGCCGCTATTGAGTTTGTACTCTTTTTTTGTTCTGACACTTGTGTATGTGTAGTCACGGCGAATAACACCGCGTAAGACGACTTGGCTTTGAACCACGTTAGCCCAATGAGGTGTACTTGAATCTTCGAGATCGGCAAGCCAAACTTTTGCACCTGAATTAAGAGCATTGATTGCCATCTTTGGAGTTGCAGGGCCCGACATTTCAACACGCCGATCGTTGAGTGAAGCCGGAGCTGGAGCAACTTTCCAATTACCCTCGCGAACAGATTTTGTCTCTGGCAAGAAATCTAAAGTTCCACCTGCACCTACTTTATTGCGGCGCTCTGTGCGGGCTTTTAAAAGCTCGTCTCTGCGTGAATGAAACTTTTGATCAAGATGTGCAACAAAATCAATTGCATCTTGAGTAAGTACTGTTGCATGCCCATCAACTTGTGATGGCTTAACCTTTATCGACGGGCTCACTTGTCTCCTTCTTCTTACTTATTCTTTTTTGCCAGCTCAAAAATTGCACTTGAAACAGCTGGTGTTACAGCAGGATCAAAGACGCTAGGAATAATAAAGCTTTCATTTAGTTGATCGCTAGATACACAGCTTGCGATTGCGACCGCTGCGGCTGCCAGCATCTCATCAGTAATCTTTGATACACCAGCATCTAATAGCCCACGGAATAATCCTGGGAAAGCCAGAACGTTATTGATTTGATTTGGGTAGTCACTTCGCCCAGTGGCAACGATGCGTGCGTGCTTGGCTGCTAACACTGGGTCAATTTCTGGATCTGGATTTGCAAGCGCCAAAACAATTGCATCCTTAGCCATTCCAGCGATGTTTTCCTCTTTCAAAATATTTGGGGCGCTCACACCGATAAATACGTCAGCACCTTTAAGCACCTCGCCCATTGTGCCCTTTTCATTATTAGGATTTGTATTCTCAATAAGCCATTTACGCATATCGTCTGTTGGTTTTGAATCCTTCGAAATTACTCCCTTACTATCGAAGGCGACGATATTTTTAGCACCAGAAATAATCAGTAATCGAACAACTGCATTTCCTGCCGCACCTGCGCCACTCAAGACGATCTTTACATCTTTCAGGTTTTTCTTTACCAGCTTAAGCGCATTAATGAATGCGGCTAATACAACAATCGCCGTTCCATGCTGATCATCATGGAAGACAGGAATATCTAATAGATCTTTTAAGCGACGCTCAATTTCAAAGCAGCGCGGGGCTGAAATATCTTCTAAATTAATTCCACCAAAGCCTGGTGCAATTATCTGAACAGTTCGAATAATTTCTTCGGTATCTTGTGTGTCTAAAACAATTGGCCATGCATCAACATCTGCAAAGCGTTTGAAGAGCGCAGCTTTTCCTTCCATGACTGGCATGGAAGCTTCAGGGCCAATATTTCCAAGTCCAAGTACAGCCGATCCATCTGATATGACGGCAACAGTATTTCTTTTAATAGTTAAGCGACGTGCATCAGATTTATCTTTTGCAATTGCAAGACAGATTCGGGCTACACCGGGTGTGTAGGCGCGCGATAAATCATCACGAGTCTTAAGCGGAACCTTTGACGCTATTTCTAGTTTTCCGCCAAGGTGTAATAGGAAGGTTCGATCACTTACTTTTCGAACAGTTAACTTGGGCGATGCGTTTTTGATTGCCTCAGTTATTGCATCTGCATGTTCGGCATCTGTTGCATCGCAAGTCACGTCGATAACAACACGGTCGTGATGAGATTCCACAACATCCAGGGCGGTAAGAGTTCCGCCTGCGCCTGAGACTGCAGCTGGTATGAGTGAGGTCGGATTGATGGCGGTTTCGGCCTCAACGCGAATAGTTATTCCATAACCCGGGCTTGTGCTGCGCACATCTACTCCTTAAAAATTCTCTTAAAAAGACTGTTCCACGATACGAAAGAGCGATATCGTAAGATGGAATTCATACTATGCTTCATATCAACGCAATACAAGTAGCACCAGAGGAGAAATGCAATGGAGTCAAGGCTAACGGGTGTTCAATCCGTTGAACGTGCTTTTGCAATTCTTGAAGCAATGGCAGAAGAAAATCGTGAGATAGGCGTCACACAATTATCAGAGCGACTTTCACTTCCTACGCCAACTATTCACCGTTCTATGAAGACTCTCGTCGCCCTGGGATATGCACGCCAAAACGATTCGCGCCGCTATTCACTTGGATCGCGACTACTTTATTTGGGAGATTCAGCCGCGCGCGGAATGGCATCTTGGGCAAAACCAACTTTGCTCGCACTTTCTAATGAGTGTGGAGAAACAGTAAACCTTGCCACTCTAGAAGGTGATCTCGTTGTTTACACCGCACAATCTCCATCACGACATTCGATGCGTATGTTTACAGAGGTTGGTCGACGAGTATTGCCGCATTCATGTGGTGTTGGAAAAGCAATAATGTCCCAGCTCGAAGATGGTGAAGCTAAGGAAATTGTTAAGCACACTGGAATGCCAAAGTTTACGCCAACAACAATCACAACTTGGGCTGCCCTAAAAGATGAGCTCGCACTGATTCGTGAAAATGGATATGCGATGGATGAGGGTGAGCAGGAACTTGGTGTTCGTTGTATTGCAGTGCCTGTAATAGGAATGACTAATCCAACTGCGCTATCAATTAGCGGACCACAAACACGTGTGGATAGGGCCTTTATTACTAAATACACGCCAAGTATTTTGAAAGCGGCAAAAATATTGAGTACAGAATTTTCAAAAGAATTAGGCAAGGAAGATATCTAACTTTAAGTAGTCTGTAACAAAACTTAATATTGAAGAGCAAAACTGTAAGTTATTTCGCTATGCGAACTAATACAGTTTTATTTTACGTTGCTTTTTTTAATTCATTATTTGAAATTTAAAAATCTTAGAAACTAAGTAAATATTTTCGCAAATAGTATTGATTTTTAGATACCTCGAGTTAATAATAAAACCACCTCTGAACTCTCGGAAAGGATTAATGCATATGAATAAATCATCTGCAAAGCTCGCTGCGGTTTCAGTAGTTGTTGGTGCACTCGTTGCAGGACCAGCAATTACTCCAGCTAATGCAGCAGGCACAGTGAAGATCGGTGTAGTTGAAATGATCACCGGTGGTTCTGCTTTCTACGGACAATCTGTTCTAGAAGGAATCAAAATCGCTCAGAACGAAATCAATAAAGCTGGTGGAGTTATGGGCAAGCAAATTGAAATTGTCGTGAAAGACAATGCCTCAGATAACGCACAGACAACTTCTTTGATTACTGCATTCGCAAATGACAAGTCGATTCCTGTCGTGATTCCACCTACATATCAGTCAAACTTTTTGGCTGCATGTTCTGCTGCTACAGCAAAGGGACTACCTCTAGTTTCTGCACAGTCTGGTCCTCCAGCTGCAGCTAACACAAAGGATCTCTGCTGGACAATGACAGCTGACCTTGGCCTCCAAACTACTTACATGATGAAAGCTCTTGTTGCTAAGGGTTATTCAAAGTTTGCAGTTGTTTATGACCAAGACAACGGATACGTAAACTGGGTTCGTACAGATCCTTGGAAGAACGCATTCACAAACGCAGGTGTAACTGTTGAACAAATCGGTGTTGCTAAGGGAACTACTGACTTCGGTTCACAGATCACAAAGATTGTTTCAGGTAAGTACGATGCTGTATTCCCATTCTTCACAGTTGAAGATGCAGCTCCATTTATCACACAAGCAACTGCTGGTGGATACACAGGAAAGTTCTTCGATCCTGTAAGCCAGTTGACATCTCTTCGTCTTGTAACACTTGCTCCAAAGTCTCTCGGACTTCTTGCAGCAACACCACAGACCGCTGATGTCGCAACATTTAAGAAGTTTGTCAATGCTTATACAAAAGCAAATGGCAAGCTACTTGATGATCCAACCTATACAGGTTACGGATATGACGCTCTTAAGTTCGTCGCAGAAGCAATGAAAAAGGCTGGTACTACAACAGACCGTGCCAAGATCAACGCAGCGATTAAGGGAATCAAGACAACTTGCGCATCAATTTGTTTCTCACAGGGAACTGGCGTAAACAAGGGTGCATATATTGCTAAGGACAACTTCCTTACATCACTAACCAAGACAGGTTACGTCAAGGTTAGTTAGTGACAACCCAAAGTAATTCAGCTCGCGTATCTCCCTCCGCTTCGGCGGGGGGAGATACCTTGTTGTCTATCCAAGGAGTCTCCAAAAGTTTCGGTGGAGTAAAGGCGCTAACGGATGTCAGCTTCGATGTGAAGCGCCATTCGGTTACATCTTTAATTGGACCAAATGGAGCAGGAAAGACAACACTTTTTAACTGCATCACGGGCTTTGCTCGTGGAGATGTCGGCACAGTTATCTTCAACGGTGTAGATATAACGTCTAAACCAGGACACAAAGTGGCACGACTTGGAATGGTGCGTACCTTCCAGAACATTCGTATGCTCCGCGACTTAACTGTTTATGAATCGCTCATTTGCGCGCGATCAAATGACGGAGCTGGCGCTAAAAAGCAGCATGCACGCGCAAATGAACTCATTGAGCGACTCAAGCTCACCGAGTCAGCGAACCGCGTCTGTTCAACTCTTCCACTTTTGGCTCAACGCACAATTGAAGTAGCGCGTGCGTTGATGACATCACCAGAGATGATTCTCTTTGATGAGCCAACTGCTGGTGCAACAAACCAAGAGCGTCAACTGCTTGCCGGCTTGATTAGTGATTTAAAGGGGCTCGGTACCACTGTCATGGTTATTGAACACAACGTTCCATTCGTTATGGATGTGAGCGACCATATCGTCGTTCTAGATTTCGGTAAAAAGGTTGCAGATGGCACACCTACTGAGATTGCACAGAACCCTACAGTTCAGGAAATTTACCTTGGTGTATAACTCTGATGCTCTAAACGTTAGTGGTCTCAACGTTAAATATGGAGTAATTCAAGCAGTACATGGCATGGACCTTGCCGTAAAAGAAGGCACTATCACTGCCTTGGTCGGCTCAAATGGTGCTGGAAAATCTTCTGCACTTAGAGCTATGGCGGGAATCATTAAATCTGAACCTGGAACTGTAACTGTTCATGGTGAAGATATTTCATCGCTTTCAACTCGCGATCGGATTATCGAACATGGTGTGGTTTTGATTCCGGAAGGCCGAAGTGTTTTTACAACGATGAGCGTTGCAGACAACTTGCATCTCGGCGCACGTGTTGGAAATGAACGCTCGAAGCAGGGCCACATCTCAACTTTTTCAACCGAAGAGGCTTACGAACTATTTCCAGTGCTTAAAGATCGTCAGAATTCACGCGCTCAAACTCTTTCAGGTGGCGAGCAGCAAATGCTTGCAATCGCTCGTTCACTTCTCATGAGCCCAAAGGTGCTTCTTATCGATGAACCTTCTATGGGACTTGCTCCTCTTCTTGTCCGCAAGATCTTTGGTGTTATGAAGGATGTATTCGCACGAAATTCGGTATCTGTATTGCTCGTTGAGCAAGATACTTCTATCGCACTAGAGCTCGCATCAGATGCGTATCTTCTCGAACATGGAAACGTAATTGCTCACGCACCATCAGCTGAAATGCGCAATGACGCACGTCTTCGTGAGGCTTATCTTGGCAAAGGCGATGCACTTGGACAATCTCACGGAACAGGAAAGGCTTAACAATGGTTGTCGAGATACTTTCGTATTTACTTGCCGGACTCTCCCTCGGTAGTACATATGTACTCATCGCGCTTGGCTTTACTCTGATATTCGGAGTCATGGGAATCATGAACGTTGCACATGCCGACGTATTTATGATTGCAATATTTACATATCTATTGGTTACATCTTCGCTCAATGCGCCAATTGGAGTGGGTGTAGTGGTGGCAATTATCTCTGGAGCACTTGCTGGGCTCGTTGTTTACTGGCTTGTTTTAAAGCGTATTGATAAGGGACATCCCGTTGCGCTTTTCGTTTCAACACTTGGAGTTTCATATGTTGTTGAAAACTTTATTGCTAAGCGGATCAACTTTGGACGGCCTTCATTAAAGCCAATTTTCTCATCAGACCCAATCATTGTTGGGGGCATTGTCTTTACCGGTCCGCGGTTGCTTCTCTTCGCTGTAACAACAATTCTTGCTGGAGGGTTGATTATTTGGCTTAAGAAGAGCGAAACAGGAATGCTTCTACGCGCTGTTTCTGAAAATGCCGTAATGGCTCGAGTAGTTGCAATCGATACAAACCGCGTAACAATGATTGCGATTGCAGTTGCATCCCTCGTTGCAGCTTGTGGTGGGTTAGTAGTTGGAAATATGACGCTTACAGCCGATGCGTTCGTGGCTAATTCGCTTTCACTTAAAATGTTTGCGGTTGCAGTTGTTGCAGGTGTCGGAAGTGTTGGTGGAGCCACAATTGTAGGTTTAACACTTGGTGTAATCGAAGCGTTTACCGTTGCTTATGTCGGATCGCAATGGCAGAACGTAATCGGACTCGTTGCTATGACAATTGTTTTGTTGGTGAGACCACAAGGTCTCTTTGGCCGAGTATTGAGAGTGGGATAATTAAATGTTGACTCCATACGCAGCAGATATATTTGTTGTCTCATTTACTTATGCGCTCGTGACCCTTGGTCTCTACTTAACGCTGGCTTCAGGGCAATTTTCTGTAGCTCATGCATCTCTCATGGGAATTGGTGGCTACATGGGCGGTTGGGCAACGACACATTGGGGATATTCATTTCCAGTAGCAATCGTCCTTGGCGGACTAGCTGGTGGACTCGGTGGCCTTTTTATTGCCTTTACTTTGCAACGGACCAGTGGAATTTTGTTAGGTACCGTAACAATTGCAATGGGCCAAAGCTTTAGTTTGATGGCACAAAACTGGCAATCAATCGGTGGTTCACAAGGTCTTGGCGGAATTCCTCTTTACAGCACACTTCCTTATGCAACTTTCTTATTAGTAATAGGTCTAGTTGCAGTCCTGTATATCCAACGAACAAATTTTGGTTGGCAACTCCAAGCTGCGGGTCGCGATGAGACTGTTGCAAAGTCACTCGGAATTTCAATCATGAGCGTGCGCTATTACGGTTACGGTTTCGGCGGATTCCTTGCAGGGTTGGGTGGAGTGCTCCTAGCTCACCACAACGGAGTTATCGATCCAAACAACCTCTCTTTCGCATCTGAACCTCTCTTCTTCATCTTCCTAGTAATTGGTGGGTATTCATCAGCTTGGGGTGCGGTCGCAGGCGCTGTTGGAATTACATGGCTTATGGAATTACTGCGTTTTGGTGGAGGAAAGTTCTTATTCCTCGATCAGCAGGACCGCCCTTGGCTTCTCGGCTTAGTATTGGTTATCGTTTTGATTATTAGTCCTGACGGAGCCATACGACGTAGAAGCAAGAAGACAAAACTTGCTGGAGCTGAGGCATAACAGTGCGCATTGCCGTAATTAATTGCAACACAACTGCATCTATGACGGAAACAATTCGTTTGGGTGCAGTTGCTGCTGCACGTCCTGACACAGAAATAATTGCAATAACTCCTTCATGGGGACCCGCATCAGTTGAAGGTTTCTACGAAAGTTTTATCGCTGCAGCATCGATGCTTGATTCACTGACAACATACAAGGGTCACTTTGATGGTGTTGTCATGGCTGGATTTGGTGAACACGGACGAGAAGGTGCACGCGAATTATTAGAAGTTCCAGTTGTAGATATCACTGAAGCAGCTGGGCATATGGCTTCTCTACTAGGTCATCGCTACGGGGTTGTTACAACTCTTGATCGTGCAACAGGCCAGATTGAAGATAGTTTGCGACTTGCAGGTCTTATGGATACTTGTGCTGCGATTACCTCAACTGGACTTGGCGTTCTAGAACTCGAAGAAGATGAAGAGAAGACAGAGCGTGCATTCATTGAAGCTGGGCGTGAAGCAATTAAAGCTGGCGCAGAAGTTTTAACTCTTGGATGCGCAGGAATGAGCGGACTCCAAATTCGCATGGCAAAAGAGTTGGGTGTGCCAGTAGTTGATGGCGTGGGAGCTGCAGTAAAGCTTGTTGAGGGTTTGGTAGATCTCGGACTTAAGACATCGAAGATCCGTACCTACGCATATCCTCTTGATAAAGCTCGGCCAGGTTGGCCAGTTTCAGAACATACGAATTAGAGGCAAAGATGTACACCACCACAGGACTTAAATTCACAGCAAATTTATCGCTTCTCTTTCCCCAAGTGCCCATTAATGAACGTGCAGAGTTAGCCGTCGCTGCTGGTTTTGACGCCGCCGAGTTCTGGTGGCCTTTTGGTAGTGCAACGCCTAGCGACGCTGAAATTTCTGACTTCATTTCAGGCGTTAAGAACTCTGGAATAAAACTGACGGGTCTTAACTTTGCTGCAGGAAATATGCCGCAAGGTGACCGCGGACTTATTTCAGATCCAACTGAGGTTGAATCTTTTAAAGCAAGCGTTGAAATACTTTTGCATATCGCCAACGAGACTGGTGTTCGGATGTTTAATCTTCTTTACGGAAATACCATCGAAGGCGTCAGCGCTGATATCCAAGAGGGAACTGCTCGTGAAAATGTTCGTTATGTGCAGGCAAAGGTAGCCAAGGCTCTCGGAGCGACAATCCTTATCGAGCAATGTAATCCACGTGAAAATGCTAAATACCGACTCCCTGCTCCAAAGGATGCTGTAAAAGTTGTAACCGAACTCAACGCTGAATCTCCGAATACCTTGGGGTTGCTTGCAGATGTTTACCATTGTGCAGAGTCTGGCAATGATCCTGTGGCCTTAATAGATAACCACTTCGGAATTATTCGACATGTTCAAATTGCAGATTCACCTGGGCGCAATGAGCCTGGAACTGGTTCGGTTGATTTCAAGAAAGTTTTTGAAGTATTAATAAAGAATAAATACAGCGGCTATATTGGACTTGAATACCGTCCTAAGGGCGACACCGTCGAAGGTTTGAGCTGGCTTTCTTAGCTAAGAGTGGAAGCAATTGATACACCGATTTCGGTTAAGACTCTGCTTGCTTCTGTAAAACACTTTTCTAAATCTGGTTCAAAATCTATTAGTTGATAGATTCGATCAAATTCATCTTTTGGAATCGTTGTTGTGCCACAAACGATAAAGACTTGCTTGCCCGCACTTTTAGCAAATTTTGCAAGCCAATATGGGCCTTTGCCCATTGAGGATTGTTCATCGAAGCGACCTTCTCCGGTAATCAAAATATCGCAATCACTTATTGCTTTTGTAATACCTAAGTACTGCGCGATGAATTCGATTCCTGAACGTTGTTGCGCGCCGAGCACTCCCATCGCTGCATAACCCACGCCACCTGCAGCGCCAGCACCGGGCAGGTCTGCGCTACATGGATCAACAAATTGGGCAAAATGAGCAAGGTTTGAATCTAGTTCCTTAACTTGCTCTGGTGTTGCACCTTTTTGTGGACTAAAAACTGCAGCTGCACCTTGCTCACCCAAAAGTGGATTATCAACATCAGTGAGAACAATAAATTCAATGCCTGCAACTTTGACTTCAAGTGGACGAAGATCAACATGCACAAGAGTTGAGAGAGCGCCGCCACCGGCTGCAATATCTCTTGCACCTGAGCGATGCAACTGTGCACCAAGTGCTTGCAGCATTCCTGCACCGCCATCAGTACATGCACTGCCGCCAATTGCCAAGAAGATTTGTGTGCAACCAGCCGAAATTGCTGCAGAAATGAGCTGTCCAGTCCCATAGGAAGTTGCGCGCATAGGGTCGCGATCTCGCGCGCCTACTAGAGCAAGCCCCGAAGCTTTTGCCAGCTCGACCACAGCAGTCTTATCGCGCATTGCATAGTATGAAGAAGTTTTATCTCCAAGCGGTCCTATAACTTCAACGTCAACTTTAGTAAAACCGTTTGCAATAAAAATGTCTGCGGTCCCATCCCCACCATCAGCGATGGGCTTTATCACCATTTCGGCTCCAGAAGATCGCAGGCCAAGTTCAAGCGCTCTTGCGACTTCTAGAGCGCCAAGTGAACCTTTGTACTTGTCCGGAGCAATCAGAATTCGCTTAGTCATATTTACAAAGATTTACTTGAATTCGGTTGGGGCATGCTCCGGAATTGTCGCGAGTTCTTCAAATTCAGTCATTGAATCAAGGTCAGGACCCATTGCAATATTGGTAATTTTTTCCAGAATTATTTCCACTACGACTGGGACCTTGTGCTTCTCCATAAGCGCTTTAGCTTCTTTGAAGCCTTCTCCGATTTTATTTGGATCAGTTATGCGAATGCCTTTGCAACCAAGCCCTTCGACAACTTTCATATGATCGACACCGTAACTACCAACTTCTGGTGAGTTGATATTCTCGAATGCCAGCCCTACTGAGTAATCCATTTCAAATGTGCGTTGTGCTTGTCGGATTAGCCCAAGGTAAGAGTTGTTCACCAGGACTTGGATAAATGGGAGATTGAATTGTGCGCCAACGGCTAGCTCTTCAATTAAGAATTGGAAGTCATAATCTCCAGCTAAGCCAACGACTGTTCCTTTTGGATTGGCAGCCGATACGCCTAGCGCCGCAGGAACTGTCCAACCAAGTGGCCCCGCCTGAGCAGCGTTGATCCAATGGCGAGGTTTGTAAACGTGGAGGAATTGCGCTCCTGCAATTTGGGAAAGACCAATAGTTGTTACATAAATTGTGTCTTCACCAAAAAACGTATTCATTTCTTGATAAACGCGTTGTGGTTTTACCGGGACATTGTCAAAGTTAGTGCGGCGATGCATAACAGCCTTTCGCCCTTGGCACTCTGCAACCCAAGCGCTGCGATCTTTAAGTTTTCCAGCGGCTTTCATTGCTTTAGCTGCAGCGATTAATTCGACAAGAGCAGACTTTGCATCTGCAACGATGCTGAAGTCCGGTGCAAAGATTCGACCGATTTGGGTTGGTTCGATATCGATGTGAATAAATTTACGACCTGCGCGATATTTATCTAAACCACCAGTGTGACGATTTGCCCAGCGGTTACCAATACCGACAACAAAATCAGAAGCGAGGTAGTTCGCATTTCCATAAAGTTGTGAAGTTTGAATTCCGACCATGCCTGCCTGAAGTGGGTGTGAATCTGAAATCGCGCCCCAACCCATGAGCGTTGGGATTACGGGTACATTTAAAATTTCAGCAAGTTCTACAAGTTGTGCTGATGCATCCGCATTAATAACTCCTCCACCTGCGATGAGTACAGGTTTATCGGCGTCATTAATCATTTGCAAAGCTTTTGTTGCTTGGCCTTGAGTTGCAGATGGCTTATCAGCTACTAGAGGCTCATACGTATCGATATCAAATTCAATTTCAGTTAACTGAACGTCGATTGGAAGATCAATAAGTACAGGTCCTGGGCGCCCAGAACGCATTAATTGAAAGGCTTTTTGGATCGTTCCGGGAAGCTGCGCGCCTTCCATGACCGTTACAGACATCTTTGTAAGAGGCGCAGAAATAGCAGAGATGTTTACAGCTTGAAAATCCTCTTTGTGCATTTTTGCAACAGGTGCTTGTCCAACCAAACAAAGAATTGGAATTGAGTCAGCTGCAGCTGAATACAAGCCGGTGATCATGTCAGTACCGCCAGGGCCTGAAGTTCCGATACAAACGCCAATATTTCCAGCCTTCGCACGGGTGTAACCCTCGGCCATATGGCTTGCACCTTCAACATGGCGAGCAAGAATGTGGCGGATTGTGCCGTCTTTCTTCATCGCTGAGTACAACGGGTTGATTGCAGCTCCTGGAACGCCGAAGGCAGTATCAACACCTTCGCGCTTCATAATTAGAACTGCCGCATCTACTGCACGCATCTTTGCCATGGTCGTTCCTACTTTCGTCCTGATAGTTGTTCTACAAGTTTAAGAAGTGCTGAATGATCAAGGTTTCCATCACCCTGAGCTTTAAGTGATGCCATAAGTTGGGCAACTACTGCGCCAAGAGGAATGACAACTCCTGCATCGCGTGCAGCGGCTGTAACAATCCCCATATCTTTATGATGAAGATCCACGCGAAAACCTGGAGTGAAATCACGCTTTAACATTTTTTCCGCTTTGCGATTTAGAATTGCATTTCCTGCTAGCCCACCTGCAAGTACTTTCACTGCAGCTTCTGTATCGACACCATGTGCTTCTAGAAAAACAATAGATTCTGAAACAAGTTGAATAGTGCCTGCGACGATAAGTTGGTTGGCCGCCTTAACAGTCTGTCCCGATCCTGATGGTCCAACATGAACAATTGTTTTTCCCATTGCTTCAAGAATCGGTGTTGCTTCTGCGACATCTTTCGCATCTCCGCCAACCATGATTGAGAGAGTGGCTTCAATCGCACCAATTTCACCACCGCTTACCGGTGCATCAATTGTGCGGACACCACTTTCTTTTGCACTCACTGCAAGGCTTTGTGAAGTGCCTGGTCGAATTGAAGAACAATCTATGTGTAGCGCACCTTTTTTAGCGGTTGCGTAAATGCCTTCTTCGCCAAGACAAACATCTTCGACATCAGTTGAATCCGGAACCATGGTGATAATGAAGTCTGCGTTTGCAATTGCATCCTTAATGGAAGCGGCAGATTTTCCTCCAGCTTTTGAAATTTCATCATAAGCTTTTGGACTTCGGCTATTTACAGTTACTAAATGGCCAGCCTTAAGTAAGTTGAGTGCCATCGGCTTTCCCATAATTCCAAGGCCGATAAATGCAATCTCTGCCATTTTTCTACTCACTTCCTATATTCCACATCGTGGAACCTATATTCTGCTATGTGGATTAGCCTAAATGCGAACAGGCTCAAAGTCAATAGCTAGCGCGCTTGGAATGGCTTCGGTTTTAGCGGGTTTTACTCGGCAGAAGGCGTGGCTTTGCCTGAAGATTTCTTCTTTGCCGCCTTCTTTGCAGCAGCTTTCTTCACAGTGTTCTTCGTAAGAGTTGGCGCAGAATCTCCAGCTTTTACCTTTGCTGCTTTTTTGCGGGATTTCTTCGGTGATGGTCCGTTCTCTGCTTCCCACGCTCGACGTCCTGCCAGAAGTTCCAGACCGCGCTCAAGGGTGAGCGCTTCAAGTGTGTCACCACGACGAAGCGTTGCATTGGTTTCGCCATCAGTTACATACATACCAAAGCGACCGTCTTTAACAATAACTGGCTTTTCTGTCGCCGGATCGTTGCCAAGTTCTTTCAGCGGAGGCTTTGCAACACCGCGGCGTCGTTCCTTTGGTTTTGAATAAATCTCAAGTGCATCATCGAGGGTAATCGAGAAAAGTTGTTCTTCACTTGTCAGTGTTCGTGAATCAACGCCAGCTTTTAGATATGGACCATAGCGACCGTTTTGTACAGTGATGTCCTCGCCTGCAGAGTTAGTGCCGAGCACGCGTGGCAATGAGAATAGTTTGAGCGCATCATCAATGGTGATTGTGTCGAGCGTCATTGTCGAGAGAAGAGATGCAGTCTTTGGTTTTGGCGCATCTTTCTTTTTGCGCGGCTTCTTCGCACCTTCTTCTAAAACAACCACTGGGAAAACTTCTGTGATGTATGGGCCAAAGCGTCCACTCTTTGCAATGAGTTCGAACCCTGTTTGGGGATCTACACCAAGTTCGCGCTCTCCTGAAGGAGCTGCAAGTAGTTCGATAGCCTTTTCAAGTGTTAACTCATCTGGCGCTAACTCTTCAGGGATATTTGCAAGCTTTCGATCTTCACCCGGTAAATTTTCTTGAAGGTAAGCGCCATAGCGACCAACACGAATTTCAATGGTGTCCGATAAATTCATTGTGTTTGTTGCGCGTGCATCGATTGTTCCAAGATCAAGTGCCAACTCGTTAAGGCCTGGTTGACCATCAACGCCATAATAAAAATCTCTAAGCCAATCAACGCGCTCTGCTTCACCACTTGCAATCTTGTCTAGATCTTCTTCCATTGATGCTGTGAAGTCGTAATCAACAAGTTTTGTGAAGTGTGTTTCAAGAAGTCCAACAACAGAGAATGCGAGGAATGTTGGTACAAGTGCGCGGCCGCGCTTATAAACATATCCACGATCTTGAATTGTTTGAATAATTGATGCGAACGTTGATGGGCGGCCAATTCCAAGTTCTTCAAGGCGCTTAACTAAAGTTGGTTCGGTATAACGTGCAGGTGGCTTTGTATCGTGGCCTTCGCATCCGTATTCCTCGACTTTTACCGCTTGGCCAACGCTCATTGCGGGTAGGCGCTTATCGGTAGCTTCTTCATCAACCTTTGCGTTTTCATCGACGATGTCGTCGTATGCGGCAAGAAACCCTGGGAAGGTAATAACCGAACCATTTGCGCGGAAGATAGTTTCTTTCCCATCCGATGTCTTTGCATCGAAATCAACGCGCATCTGCAATTTCTTAGCATCAGCCATTTGGGATGCCACAGTGCGCTTCCAGATTAAGTCATAGAGTGCAAACTCATCACGTGAAAGTTCTGGCGCTAACTCGCCAGGAGTTTTAAATACATCTCCTGCTGGACGAATCGCTTCGTGTGCTTCTTGTGCATTTTTTGATTTACCTTGGTAGAGACGCGCAGTTTCATAAACATGGTCTGCTCCGTATAAAGCTTTTGCTGCGGCGCGAGCAGCTTTAATTGCTTGATCAGATAAATTGATTGAGTCGGTACGCATGTAAGTGATGTAACCGTTTTCATACAAACGCTGTGCCACGCGCATTGTGATCTGTGCGCCCCAACCAAGTCTTGAACCTGCATCTTGCTGCATAGTTGAAGTTGTAAATGGTGGCTTTGGGCGTTCGGTGCGTGGGGATTCTTCCATTGACTTAACAGTCAGCGGAGTTGATTTGAGTGAATCAACAAGTGAGCGAGCGCTCTTCTCATCCAACAACAAAATGTTCTCGAGTGACTTCTCTTTTACTGCCCCATCTGCACCGAAGTCAGAAGTAGATGCAACTTTCTTTCCTTCTACTGATAAAAGCCTGGCAGTAAAACCGAGTTCGCACTTTGCATTTAAATCCCACCAAGAGGAGGAAATAAAAGCCATACGTTCGCGTTCTTTTTCAACGATGAGTCTGGTCGCAACAGATTGCACGCGACCTGCAGAAATGCGTGGCATAACTTTCTTCCACAGAACTGGAGAAAGTCTGTAACCATAAAGGCGATCAAGCACACGACGAGTTTCTTGTGCATCAATTAAGTGATAATCAAGATCGCGGGTATTTACTACCGCTTGGGCAATCGCCTCTTTTGTAATTTCATTAAAGACCATTCGTTTAATCGGAATCTTCGGTTGTAGGACTTCAACTAAGTGCCAGGCAATTGCTTCACCTTCGCGGTCTTCATCTGTTGCCAGCAATAATTCGTCGGCACCTTTCATAAGCTCTTTTAGCTCTGCAACCTTGGCTTTTTTATCTGGATTGATGACATAAAGGGGCGCAAAATCGTTTTCGATATCGACGCCTTCTTTAGACCAAGCGAGCTTCTTTACCTCTTTTGGGATATCGGCAGCGCGCTGTGGAAGGTCTCGAATATGGCCAACGCTTGCCTCGACGATGTAATCCTCGCCAAGGTAGCCGCCAATTTTGCGAGCTTTCGCTGGTGATTCAACGATCACCAGCTTCTTAAGGTCTTTTGCCATTCGGGGGAAGGCCTATTTTTAGTATTCGATAGAAGTTGATTGGCGTCGACTGCGAATAAGTGCTCCGACGATAAATGCAACTGCAACGAGTGCAATAACAAGTGAAATTGTTGATTGAGTAGGGAGAGCGAATCCAACAATCGCAGGTGTAATTAAAAGACCAACAAGGTTCATTACCTTGATAAGTGGATTAATTGCAGGACCTGCAGTGTCTTTAAATGGATCACCAACTGTGTCACCGATGATTGTTGCAGCGTGCGCATCAGAACCCTTGCCGCCGTAATGTCCATCTTCAACCATCTTCTTTGCGTTATCCCACGCACCGCCAGAGTTTGAAAGAAATACAGCCATAAGTGTTCCGGTGCCGATTGCGCCAGCAAGGTATGCACCAAGTGCGCCGACGCCAAGACCAAAACCAACTGCGATAGGCGCCATCACTGCAAGCAAACCTGGTGTTGCAAGTTCGCGTAGTGAGTCGCGTGTACAGATATCTACAACGCGGCCGTAATCAGGCTTCTCAGTTCCGTTCATGATTCCTGGATGGATCTTGAACTGGTTACGAACTTCCATAACCACAGCACCTGCTGCGCGTGATACAGCGTTGATTGCAAGACCAGAAAAGAGGAATACAACTGCTGCTCCAACAATCAAACCAACAAGGTTACGTGGATCTGCAACATCTAGTACCCCCTGGAACTGAAGTGCAACATCTTGTCCTTCACCAACTGCCTTGATAACAGCTTCCTTGATTGCATCTGTAAATGCACCGAATAGCGCAGTTGCTGCAAGTACTGCAGTTGCAATTGCGATTCCCTTTGTAATTGCCTTTGTTGTATTATCCACGGCATCGAGTGAAGTAAGGATCTGTGCACCTTCACCTTTAACATCGCCTGACATTTCTGCAATGCCTTGCGCGTTATCTGAGATAGGACCAAATGTATCCATCGCAACGATGACACCTACAGTTGTAAGTAGTCCCGTACCGGCGATTGCAATTGCAAAGAGTGACAAGACGATCGATCCGCCACCGAGTAAGAATGCACCGAAGACCGCTGCTGCAATAAGAATTGCTGAATAAACAGCTGATTCAAAACCAATAGCAATACCAGCCAAAATCACTGTTGCGGCACCTGTTTGAGAGGATGCTGAAACATCATTTACTGGACGCTTGCCAACTTCGGTAAAGAAACCTGTAAGTAGTTGAATCGCGGCAGCGAGGGCGATACCGATAAGAACTGCGCCGTATGCAAGAACGCGTGGGTTGATGTTTCCAGCTTCTTCCAAAACCTTAGGAGAGAAGTTAGTAAGTAGATCGAACTTGCTTGGCAGGTATGTAAATGTTGCAAGACCAGTAAGGCCTGCAGAAATAATTGCTGACAAGAAGAACGAACGATTGATTGCGCTCATCGCTGACTTATCAGTGCTGCGCATGCGAGTAAGGAAGATTCCGATAACTGCTGTAACGATTCCGATTGCAGGAACGATGAGTGGATAGATCAGGCCTTCGTTACCGAAAGCTGCCTTACCCAAGATGAGCGCTGCAACGAGAGTTACTGCATATGACTCGAACAAGTCAGCTGCCATACCAGCGCAGTCACCGACGTTATCTCCAACGTTGTCAGCAATTGTTGCTGCATTTCGTGGGTCATCTTCTGGAATATTCTTCTCAACTTTTCCAACAAGGTCAGCGCCGACATCTGCTGCCTTTGTAAAGATGCCGCCGCCCACACGCATAAACATCGCGAGCATCGCTGCGCCAAAACCAAATCCTTCAAGAACTGTAGGAGCATTTTCACGGAACAAAATAACAACGAGTGATGCGCCAACAAGTCCAAGGCCAACAGTTGTCATACCGACAACG
>CAIMUD010000007.1 GCA_903844585.1 uncultured Actinomycetes bacterium
CCACGCGAAAGAGTCAACGCCAGGTAGCCAGCCGAGTTCTTGGAATTCGTGAACGCCATATGAAAGAACACCGGCGGCAACAACTATGAGAGCTACTCCAGAGATTGTGAAGAATTTAGAGAGATTGAGTTTTACTGAACGCTTATAGAGAAGCACTCCAAGTGTGATTGCAATTGCAAAACCAGTTACTAATCCAAAAGTAGATTCAACTATTCCACCATGAGTCTTAAAGTTTGAATAGATAAAGAGTGAAGTTTCTAGTCCTTCGCGAACTACGGCGAAGAATGCAACTAGGCCAATAGCAAAAGCCCCACCATGAACCGCGTTATCTAACTTTCCATGTAGGTCAGCGCGCAAGCTACGGGCTGTTCGTTGCATCCAAAAAACCATCCAAGTAACAAGTCCCACAGCGATAAATGATGATGTTCCTGCGAAGATTTTTTCACCGCGATCGCCTAGTTCAGAAGATGTAAAGCTAAGGATTGCTCCGAGACCAAGGCTTGCAACAATTGCAATGACTACACCGCTCCAGAGAGCCTTAAGGTGAGCTACTCGTTCTGATCGCACGAGATATGCAACGAGAATGCCGACAATAAGAGCGGCTTCTAGCCCTTCGCGTAGGGCGATAATCAGTGTGCTAAGCATGTGAGAAAGCCTAAAACGCGGCTCCTATTTACGCAACTTTTATGTTGCGTAATTCGTCACTCTTGGCCAGGCTCCTCTTGAGGCGCTTCGGGCTCTGCGATCACGAGCGGCTCTACTTCAAGGAGAGCAGCCTCTAAGAGGGGCGCGGTGAGCTCAATCTGCCACTGACGAGCCCCTAACTCGCCAAGGGCGCCAGCAACGTTACCTACCGGCCTATTCCAGCAAATACGCCTGACAACCTCAGGGGAGATTAGATTCTCAAGTGGGATAGATAGCTCCTTCGCCTTCTCATCAAGGCGGGCTTTGGCATGGGTTAGCGGTGCGTAATTTTGCGGAAAGCGCTCGCGCCAAATCTTTATTGGTGGAAGAGCTCCTGTGTCCACACGAGCTTCTGGCCATTGATCCTCAGGAAGGGCTAGCGCATCAGTTATCGCGCTAATCCAACTCGCAGTATTTTCAAACCACCGCGCTCGCAATCCGATGGGTCGCAGCACTCTTTCAAGATCCTTCTTCGTTGCAATCGGTTTAATTCCTGCAACGAGTGCAATTTCCACTATTGCGCTATCTGAAAGTAAACGACCTGGCGAAATATCTATCTCTTTAGCCATCGAATTTCGAAGCGTCCAAAGCTCTCTTACTACTGCTAAGTGGTTACGTTTTTTAACTTTATGCATTCCTGAAGTTCGCCGCCATGGATCGATGCGTGGTGGCGGCGGTGGAGCCAACAAAATTGAGTTAAATTCTTCTTCTGCCCAATCCATTTTTCCGGCAGAAGTTAAAATTTCACACATTGTCTCGCGGAGTTCAACTAGCAACTCCACATCTAGGGCTGCATAAGTTAGCCATTCAATCGGTAGCGGCCTTTGTGACCAGTCAACAGCGGAATGTTCTTTTGCTAGAGAAACGCCCATAAGCGATTCAAGGAGTGGGCCAAGACCCACTCTTGGAAGTCCTGCAATTCGTCCCGCTAGTTCGGTATCGAAAAGTTTACTTGGATTAATCCCGACTTCACGCAGGCATGGAAGGTCTTGCGTGCTCGCATGCAAAATAACTTCATCACTTTGCAGCAGAGTATTTAACTCTTCAAACAATTCATGACCCGGACCGAATGGAATCGGATCTAGCAAATGTAAACCGCCGCCTTCACGTTTAATTTGTATTAAGTAAGCCCGTTGGCTGTATTTATATCCTGAAGCTCGCTCGGCATCAACGGCGAATGGGCCAGAGCCTGCTCCAAGTTCGGCAATTGCCGCAGTAAAAGTTTCGACGGTATCAATAACTTTAGGTGTACCGGCGCGTGGTTCTAAAAGTGGAACTGCTGTTGGCAGACTTTCTTCCTCTGACATAGCAAACATTAATTGCGTCTGCGTGCTGAAGTGAGCGTTGAAACCCCATCCTCTAATGGAGGTAGACCAGCAACTTCACCTAATAATTTGCACCATGCCAATACGTGCTCTAGTAGATCTTCATTCTTAGTAATAAGTGGTGACCACGATGCTCGAATCTCAATTTCTGATTCATCATTTCGGGGGGAGAGCTTTCCAAATGATGCACTTGATACCCTCGTAACCGTTCCGCTTGGAGCTGCGAATTCGCATCCGCGATCTGAAAGAGAATCAAGTAACCACGTCCAACCTACTTCAGGAAGGAGTGGATCTTCTTGCATAGCAACATCAACGTCGGCGCTCAAAAAAGTCACGCAGCGAAATTCACCCTCCCACGTATCTTGGCCACCTGGTTCGTGCAGCAGAACAAAGCGTCCACTTGCGACTTCATCCTCAGCATCACCCTGTAAACCATTTGAAACATCTGCTGTAAATGCAAATGAATAAGTAGCCAATTTCTGCGGGGCTGGAACTTCCTCAAGAATGATTTCATCTCGAGGAGTAACGGTGCGCAACAAATCAACTAAGCGATTGAAACCGTTTACGTCCATCTGCAAATTCTAAAGTTGAAAGTAAGAAAGTTACGGGAGGCTGGACGGTAAGATGGGCCAATGGCTTCACTCCTTGCACTGCTTTCAAGCGCACTATGGGGTAGCGCTGACTATCAAGCCGGTAATCTCAGTAAGAAATTTCCAACGATTGCTGTTCTTGGAACGACTCAAGCGATCGGATTTCTTACAGGTATTTTCTTAGTTGTAATTAATGGGGAGTGGGGAGCGCCAGCTTTTGGTACTGGTGGTTATTTTTGGCCTGGAGTTTTTGCAGGACTTTTTGGTTATGCAGGATTGATGTGTCTATACGCAGGACTTTCTACTGGACGAATGGGAGTTGTCTCTCCTATCAGCGCGTTAAGTGCTCTGTTGCCTTTTGGGTATGCGGTGTTCGTGAAAGATAACAAACTCTCTACGATTGTTTTGATCGGTGCGATTCTTGCCATTGCTGGTGGCTTCTTTACAAGTGGCCCAGAAGTTTCGCAAGGACTTCCACTCAAACCGATTTTGTTGGCTCTCGGTGCAGCGCTTGGTTTTGGTAGCGCTCTAATCGCAATGGCAATTGGCTCTGAAGGAAGCGCACTGGCAACAATGACAATGATGCGCGCGACAACTTTTATTCCATCGCTGGCTTTATTTATTAGGTTTCGAAACGTAGCAGGGTTGGGAAAGAAAGAACTCCCTACGCTTATTTTTATTGGAGTTGCAGATTTCCTAGCGAATTTGCTTCTTGGCGTTGCAACGACAAAGGGAATCCTCGCACTTGCAATGGTTCTGGGAGCGCTCTACCCAGTTGCTACAGTTTTACTCGCATTTCATTTTCTTCATGAACGTCTTCACAAAGTGCAGTACATAGGTATTGCCTGTGCGGTGGCCGGGGTCGCAATAATCTCTAGCTTCTAATTAGCGCGAAGCTGAATAAAAAATTGTAGATCCAATGCGGTCTTCAACAACTTTACTGAATTTGCTTAGAAGCGCCTTGTAATCGATCGGAGCCTCACCGCCGATTTCTTCAGTCACGCTAAGTTCGAGACCATCAATGAGTCCGGCAGAAATCATTTCCGAAACTAGAGTGGGACCGGCCTCGATAAGGATATTTTCACCGAAAGTTTTCGTGGCACGAGCAATAGCTTTTTCAGGTGTTGTATTCCACCACAGAGCTAAACGATTATTTGCAAGTGAGTTAATCATAGATCTAGAAATGACAACGACCGGGACAGGCGTCTTGTGGTACGGCTCGTTGCGAGCAGTATTACCACCGATTAATATGCAATCTGCTTTTCTTCTTCGCGCTAGAAATCTATTTCGATCTTCGATAGATGCAACACCCGATGAGAGACCACCCTTAATGGTGGAACCATCTTTTGCAACAACTAGCGATGCGATAACACTCATATGGAAATTCTATTTTCTAGGAGCCACAAAAGATATTTATGGGGTAAATGTGCGTGGCCGTGCGCGTGTAATGAATATTCTCAGTCTCACACGCGTGCTTCAGGTTGAGATTAGGTAGCCCTCGACGCTAACCTGAAGTCCATGTTTGCCAGAGCAAAGCTGTTTTTTGGGGTCGTTCTTGCGGCGCTTTCTCTGATCCTTTCAACTTGTATAGCACCGAGTGCTAACGCTGCCACCCTTGAGGAAGTTCAAGCTCGAGTTCAACTCTTAGAAGAAGAAGCCACAACTGCAGCAGAAGGCGCCCAGGAAGCAAAGGTAAAACTTGCATCGTTAACTAAAACTCTGGCCGGTATTCAAGCGCAAGAGCAAGTACAGGGTGCAGGTGTAAACGCACTTTCTAAGTCTTTAAGTGCGATTGCAATCGAACAATACAAATCAGGTGGATTGAGTCAGAGCCTCGAATTACTTTTTTCATCTAATCCAACTTTATATTTGTCCGCTGCGGGCTCTTTAGAAGCTATTACGCGAAAAAAATCAGTACAACTGCGTAAATATCAGGCAGCTAAACAGCGACTCACGGCAACTTCTCTTACTGTTAACGACCGAATGTCGTTAGTGAAAGCAGCGCAACAGAAACTAGCTGCCCAAAGTGCAAGAGCAACAGCCAAACTCGCAGAAGCAGAAGCGCTCCTTGCGAAACTGAAGAAAGAAGATAGAGAACGACTTGCTCGCCTTGCACAACAAGCCGAAGATGCAGATCAAGCTTCATCCCTTGAGGCTGCACGCGCAGCCGAAGGTGTTTCAGGGCGAGCAGGAATTGCGCTGAAGTACGCGCTCAAGCAAATTGGTGATAAATATGTATTTGGTGCTGCCGGAATGACAACGTGGGATTGTTCTGGGTTAACGATGCGGGCATTTCAAGCAGCAGGCGTTTCACTTCCACATTCATCTGCTGCCCAATTTCGTATGGGCAAAGCAGTTGGTAAGGGTCAGTTAAAGCCAGGAGATTTAGTTTTCTTCGGGCGACCAGTTTCGCACGTTGGAATTTATTTGGGTGGCGGTCGAATGGTTCATGCGCCAAGGTCTGGCTCTCGAGTGAAGGTTGCCGATGCTGGAAATCTTGGTCGTAAACCTTTCAGAGGCGCACGACGTTTCTAACTATAGATTCCTATGACAGAAAAAAGGGTTCTTTGTATCACCAATGATTTTGGACCTCGTGCTGGAGGAATCGAATCATTTGTTGTCGGGTTGATTGAAAGATTTCCTAAAAATACTGTAACAGTCTACACATCGTCTCAAACTGGCGATAAAACTTGGGATGAACAATGGCTTAAAAAATATGGAGTGAGAGTCATACGCGATCGAAGCAAAATATTATTGCCAACTTTTAGAGTGGGCATTCGTGTCAGAAATATTGCACGAACTGAAAAGATTGAAAGCGTCTTCTTCGGAGCCGCAGCACCTCTTGGGTTATTGGCAAATGGATTGCGCCGCGCAGGAGTTAAGAAAATTGTTGCGTTAACTCATGGCCATGAAGTGTGGTGGGCCAAAGTTTTTCCATTCAACTTAGCGCTGCGATATATTGGAAACAGTGTTGATCACCTTACATATCTTGGAGAATATACGAAGATTCAAATCTCGAAATCTTTAAGTACTAAATCTAGAAATGCATTAGTAAAGATAGCTCCCGGTATTGATACTGAGCACTTCAAAGGCTCGGATGAATCGGCAGAGTTAAGAAAGCGTCTCGGAATCGAGAATAAGAAGATCATCGTTTCTGTTGGTCGATTAGTACACCGCAAGGGTCAAGATCGATTGATTGAAGCACTTCCTTTAATAGCTGCACAGATTCCCGACGTTCACCTTCTATTTGTCGGTGAAGGCCCCTACAAAGATCACTTAGAAAAAATCGCAGATGAATTGCAAGTCTCTAGCAAGATAACTTTCGTTGGAAGAGTGCAATATGCCGAATTGGCAAAATACCTTTGTGCGGGCGATATTTTTGCTATGCCTTCGAGATCGCGATTTGGTGGTTTAGAAGTTGAAGGACTTGGAATCGTCTATCTGGAAGCAAGTGCATGTGGACTAGCGGTGATAGCCGGAAATTCTGGTGGAGCACCGGATGCAATTATCGAGGGTGTAACTGGATATGCGGTGAATGGAAATGATGTAGATGAAATTTCGCAGAGAGTAATAGCGCTGCTATCAGATCTCCTGGCAGCGAAAAGAATGGGAGAACAGGGCAGAAACTGGGTTCAAGAAAACTGGCATTGGGATATTTGGGCAAAAAAGTTTCAGGAAATTCTTACAATAAACCCGTAGTTCTAGCTTTAACGAGAGCTGCTATGCGCGAATTGACTTCAAGTTTTGAAAATATCGAAGCAACATGTGATTTCAGTGTCGCCTCTGAAATAAAATGTGAACGCGCTAAATCTCGGTACTTAGCGCCCGAATTCATGGCTGCAAGAATCTGAAGTTCGCGAGGAGAAAGTTTGAAGTCTTCGGATTCAAGGGCCCTAGCACCAGAAGGTGCGAAGAAATAAAGGGGCGCCATTATTGCGCTCTGAATTGCCACAATTAACTCCGGTATTGGTGCACTCTTTGCAACAAATGCGCTGGCTCCAGCAGATGCAGCAGCAGTGATTATTCGAGCATCCTGGCTGAGAGTTAAAACAATAATTGCGATAGTTGGCGAGTTTTTGCGCGCCCATTGAACAATTTCAAGACCGTGGCCATCTGGCAGATTTATATCCACAATAATGACATCCGGATTCTTATGTGCGATCTGTGCAAATGCCTCACTTCGACTTGCTGCTTCAAAAATTTCGGTGAAACCAATATTTGCAATGGCCTTTTTTACCCCATCGCGGATTAGGGCATGGTCATCGATTATGAGAATTTTTCTATTCTCACCGCTCATAAGGTTACTTGAACCCTCGTTCCATTCTCATTACTGATCAGACGAAGCACGCCCTTTGCGACGGTAACCTTTTCTTCTATTCCCTTTAAGCCGAATCTTTTCTCACTCACAAGAGCTCCTCCTTTACCGTTGTCTTTCACTTCCAGATAGAGAAGATTCTGGTTTTGAGACAAGGTAATTTCTATAACGCTAGCCCCAGAGTGTTTTACAGAGTTTCGCATCAGTTCGCAGGCAATCATAAAAAGCTCTTCTTCTTGGTCCAAGGATCCTGCTACCTCCTGCAATTCGATTGCGTGCAATTTATCGCCGCATATTTCTTGACCAGACTGCCTGATGCGCGCGGCTAGAGAGTTCATATTCTCTGATCGGAGTTCAAAAGTCTCTAACCGGACCTTTGAAATAAGTTCGTCAATGCGAAATCTAATTGTGCGCA
The DNA here is from genome assembly GCA_903844585.1 of uncultured Actinomycetes bacterium. The sequence continues at coordinate 7,330 of CAIMUD010000007.1, forward strand.
ACCCGATGCGCACACTCGGGGGAGACTGACATTCTCCAAGCAAAATGTCGAGCTGATAACCAAGAGCAACTAAATCCTGAGCAATCCCATCGTGGAGTTCTTGAGCCAACCGAATCTGCTGGGCTTTACTCACTCAAACTACTTGGCGTAGAGATTGTCGATTTGAGCTTGGTGTTGCTGTGTGACCACGTGTCGCTTTACTGAGAGTTTTGCCGTTAATTGACCTCCGGCGATAGTGAAGTCGCTATCTAGAATTGCAAATTTGCGAATCGATTCAGCACGACTTACAGCTTTATTAGCCTCATCGACTGCAGTTTGGATAACTGCTATTAAATCAGGATCATGAGTAAGAGTGGAAAGCGTTGCACCAGTCTTTTTATTTATTGCGATCCAAGACTTGAGAGAATCTTGATCAATAGTTACCAGCGCTGCAATAAATGGTTTGTTGTCTCCAACTACCATGCACTGGCTAACGAGGGGATGGGCACGAAGGCGATCCTCAAGGACAGCAGGGGCAACATTTTTGCCACCAGCGGTTACGAGAAGTTCTTTCTTACGACCGGTGATGAACAAATATCCGTCATCATCTAAATGTCCAAGATCACCAGTTCTAAACCAGCCATCCGGGGTCAAAACTTCGGCGTTGGCTTTTTCATTCTGCCAATAACCATGCATGACGATTGCGCCCTTTATGAGAATTTCTCCGTCATCCTCAATACGAATAGTTACTCCGGGAATAGGTCGGCCTACAGATCCAATCTTGAGTGCGGTGAGTAAGTTAAGAGTTGCACCAGCTGTGGTTTCTGTAAGGCCGTAACCTTCAAGAACCGTGATACCAACTCCTCGGTAAAAGTGTCCAAGTCTGGTACCAAGTGCTGCACCGCCAGACATTGCATTTACAACTTTTCCACCGACGGCATGGCGGATCTTTTTATATACAAGAGCGTCAAAAATCTTATGTTGTGCACGAAGAAGTGGATTGATTCCAGGTGAATCAAGTGATTGGCTGTAAGCAATTGCTACTGCCGCGGCTTTTCTAAAGATTTTGCCCTTACCTGCAGCATCAGCTTTTGCCTCTGCCGCGTTAAAGATTTTTTCAAAAATTCTTGGAACTGCCAATACGAAGTCAGGCTTAAAAGTAGCTAGATCTTGTTGTAAGCGAGCAACGGGATCACTGCAATGTGCAAGGTGAAGACCTGCTGATATCGCGCCAATTTGGATCATGCGACCAAAGACATGAGCTACAGGTAAGAAGAGAAGAGTTGAAGAACCAGGCTTTAAGAAAATATCTGCAGCTCCCTGAACAACATTGCCGCATTCTGATAAAAAATTGCCATGTGTTATTTGTACACCCTTGGGATTTCCAGTTGTTCCAGATGTATAAATCAGAGTTGCCAGCGTCTGGGGAGTGAGCGCGTTTCGACGCTTTTCTACCTCTGAATCAGAAATATGAGCGCCTTTACTCGCAAGCGTTGAAAGAATATCTTCGGTAATTGTCCATATAAGTTTTGTATGAGTGGGTTTGGCGCTTTCAAGAAGTTCTCTATGTGTAGGAGTTTCAACAACGGCGCCTACAGCCAAAGAATCACTGAGAATCCATTCAATCTGTTCGGCAGAAGAAGTTTCATAAATGGGAACAACACATCCGCCCGCGTACCAAATAGCAAAGTCTAAAATTGTCCATTCATAGCGAGTTCGCGACATTATTGCCACGCGGTCACCAACCTGAATGCCTTCTGCAATCAGCCCTTTAGCTGTTGCACGAACTTCTTCTTCAATTTCTTTGGCGCTTAATTTTTGCCACCCATCACCAAGTGCGCGAGAAAGAGTGATTCGCTTCGGTTCAAATTTTGCGCGATCTGCGATGAGATCTGTCAGGTTTCCAGAAGTTGGCGCTACCACCAGGGCCGGTGTCGAAAATTCCCTCATATGGCTAACGCTATCGGGCTAATGAAAAAATGGGGAGAGGTTGCTTGCGCAAGTTCAAACTCCTGCTACGGGTAGCCTTCTAGCATGAGCAAGGCGAGCACTGGTAGCGAAGTCATCGCTGTCGGGATCGAGAAAGTCTCCAACGCCCTTTTCACTATCGAAAATTATCCAGAGTGGACCGACGGCATAACAAAGGTTTCGGGAGTACACCGCAACGTCGATGGAGCCATAGAGCAGGCAACCCTGTCTATCGATGCAGGTGTCATCAAAGACGAGGTGACCCTTGTTTATGACTGGAGTAAAACTCCAGAGCGTTTAGATTTTCGGGCGATTAAAGGTAAGTTACTAAAAAAAATGGATGGCGCATACATCCTCGAATCAATTGACAGAAATTCAACGCGGGTTACATATGAACTGACAGTTTCGGTTTCAGCTTTTATCCCGCAGATTATGGTTGCAACTCAAGAAAAAGCAATCATCACGCGCGCCCTTGCACAACTTAAAGAATTCGTAGAAAGATAGACGCTATGAAACTCACGATGGGCATAGATGTAGGTGGGACAAAAGTCCTCGGAGGAGTCGTTACCCCAAGCGGTGAAATCATCGCAACAGCGCGGAAGGAAACTGCACCTGAAGGCGCAATGGCAGCGGTGGAGGTGGTAGCAGCTGTTGCTAAGGAGCTCATGCAATTGCATGAAATTCAAGCTATTGGAATTTCCGTACCTGGTTTCATTTCTTCTGATCGAAGTACTGTCATTGGCACACCAAATATTTCAGGATGGAATGGGCTAGCAATAGATCAAAAGCTCACTTCACTTATCGGTGTTGATGTCGTTGTTGAGAACGATGCTAACGCCGCAATCTGGGGAGAATATAAATTTGGCGCCGGACGAGGTAAAGAAAATATCGTGATGTTAACTCTTGGTACCGGCGTAGGAGGAGGCATCGTCACAGATGGGAAGCTGTATCGAGGAGCCTTTGGAATGAGTGCAGAGCTTGGACATCTTCGCCTTGTCCCAGATGGCCTGCTGTGCGGATGTGGAGCGCGAGGTTGTCTTGAACAATATGGCTCCGGTAGCGCCCTTGTTCGCATGGCACGCGAACGCGCAGAAAATGAAAAAGAGAGTGCTAAATATTTATTATCTCTTGGCAGCGGCGCACCGCAAGAAATCCGAGGGGAAGAAATAACACGCGCTGCGAATTCAGGGGATAGTTTTGCTATTGAAATATTTACTGAGCTTGGCTATGCAGTAGGTGCTGCTATTTCAACTATTTGTTCAGCCCTTGATCCATCACACGTAATCATCGGTGGGGGAGTAATTGAAGCTGGTGAAATTTTATTGAAACCAATTCGCGAATCTATGGTTGGTACGATGCCATTTAGCGGATTACATCCTTTTCCAGAAATAATTCCAGCCGAACTTGGAGATATGGCAGGTCTTGTGGGGCTCTCTGACCTCGCTCGAATCTAAAAATTAGCCCAATTGGATGAGCAGGGGCTAAATTAGACCTATGGACAACCTGCCCTATGGCATTTTGCGCGCATTCCTCACACCATTCTTGATGGTTTTGTTTCGCCCCAAGGTCAAGGGTCTTCGTAATGTTCCAGTTAACGGACCTTTGATAATCGCATCGAATCATCTCTCGTTTAGTGATTCCATTTTTATGCCGCTCGTCGTGCCGAGAAAAGTAACCTTTCTTGCAAAAAGCGAATACTTCACTTCTCCTGGCCCAAAGGGGCTACTTAAGAAGCTAACTTTTATCGCTCTTGGCCAAGTTCCGGTAGATCGTTCTGGAGGGCGTCGATCTGAAGCAGCGCTCATCACCGGATTAAAAGTTTTAGCCGAAGGCAAATGCCTTGGAATTTATCCAGAAGGCACGCGTTCTCCCGATGGCAAGTTGTATAAAGGGCGTACCGGTATCGCACGCCTTGCAATTGAATCAGGTGCGCAGGTAGTGCCTGTAGCAATGTTTAACACTGAGAAGATTCAACCAACTGGAACAATCGTGCCAAAGGTTATGCGCGTTGAAATGATTTTTGGTGAACCGATGACCTTTAGCGGAGATTCATCTGATCTGCAATATCTGCGTGAAGTTACAGATCAGATAATGGATAAAATTCAGGAACTTTCCGGTCAGGAATACGTGGATGAATATGCGGTTAAACCCAAGAAGAATTCGGGTGAGTAAGACTCTCTAAATATCTCCGAGCGCTATGCGCTCTGCAAGATAGTTGCATGTCTGACATTGCTCACCAGGATCTGGAAAATCGCCATAAATAACGCCAATGAGATTTCCAATCAGCTCATTAAATGTCTTGGTATCGCGCTCTACGGGAAGGTAGTGCTGCGTAACTCCAAAACCGTGTGCGCCATCGGCAGTAGGGGTAACGCCAGCTAGCTTCCAGACTAGGAGGCCCATTGATGAGACTGGGAAAGCCTTACCTTTATCTGGATTCTCAAGAGCGTATGCATAAGCTTCAAGTTGTGGTGAATAAAATTGGGCGTTGTCGCGATCTCTTGTAACAACAACACCCTTA
>CAIMUD010000008.1 GCA_903844585.1 uncultured Actinomycetes bacterium
TCACCGCGTATAACACTTGATAAAGAGGTTAATCGTTGCTGACCATCCAGGAGTAGGAGCGGGCGCGTGGTGGAATTCTTTTCAGTTGCTATCGCAAAGTCTGAAGTCGGAGCATCTGTATCTGTTTCCCACAAGAGAATTGTGCCTGATGGATAACCGCGATAAAGAGAGTCCAAGAGATCTCTAACTCGAGTCGCTCTCCACACGTATTCGCGTTGCATTTCAGGCTTCTGAATGTAACCCTTTTCGATATTGGCTACGAGCTGGTTTACAGACATCTCTTGTTTAGACAATTGAATACCTCGTTCTAGTGGATTTGAACATGCTCATTAAACCGTTAAAGTCCAAAGAACATCACTTAATTCCCCAAAATGGAGTTCGGGGTCTAAAACCGAGATACCTTCAGGGGTAATAACTTTTTGCATGTTTGCAGACTTGAGCCAAGCTCTGTACAAAATCGGCGCGCTTGGGTTGGACTTTGCGAACTGGCGAGCGGAATCACGGATCTCCGATGTGTTAATTATCCAAGTTGCAACATGTTTCGTTTTTTCATTTTTCCAGTTTGCCATACTTAGTCAACCAATCTTCCAACAAATTGATACTGTACTTCGTGACCACGATTAACTAATTCTTGAACAAATTCCTTTTCTTTTTTCCGTAATCGCTTGATATAACTATCGTTTCTGTAGATCTTTAAAGTTAAGAGAGGTTTGTCCGGTCTATAAACTACATAAGTTAATGATTCCAATTCGGTCACCATCAACATGTGCTGCAATTGGCCAACGTAATAGTCAGGAACACTCTTCGTCATTTTGGTATGTTCATATGCTTTGACGCCTGCTTTAATCTCGAAGAGATTTTCGTGGTAACTACAGATTGCGTCCAAGCTTGCAGCCAAAAATGGGTCTTTTGAATCCTGGACGATGGTGGGCTTCAATTTCATTTTGAATTTAGATTCTAAAGACTTTCGTGCATCACCTTCAAAACTATTACCTTCTCGCGTCTTTGCATTACCTTGAAATTCTCGTACAAGACCAAGCTTTTCATCTAACAAACTAGAACGGCTACCCCAAGGGTTTTCTCCCATGATCTTTGGAGCGTCAGATGCTCCGATTACACCTTTGCGCCAAGCATGCCATTCACGAGACCCTTGCTCGAGATCATCAATCAAATAGAAACTCACTCTCGGATCTCCTTATAAAAGGCAACTGCTTGAGGGTCGACCAAAATATCTTCACTGCGAATAGGTCTAGCCATAGACAAAGTTTTTAAAGATCGACAACGGGAGAGTGCAACATAAGTCTGCCCAGTTTCAAACGCACCTTTGCCAAGATCTAAATGGACACTCGATAGAGTTAAACCTTGGCTCTTATGGATCGTCATGGCCCAAGCAAGCACAACTGGCAATTGTGAATAACTGCCCATTACTACGCGTTCAATTTCCTTAGTCTCTTCATTAAACTTATACTCAAACTGTTGCCAAACGGATATCGGTACCTCGACCACTTCTTTTCTATCAGTGAGCATGACCTTTACGCGGTCCCCAAGAATTTCCTTAACTGTGGCGACATCTCCATTTACGTAATTCTTACCATTCTTCGCAATCATTACTTGAGCTCCTACTTTCAGCTCAATTTTGTTGGGCACTGGAACTTGTTTTTCACTGAATTTTCCAGTTAAAACTCCGTTAAAAACTTTAACATCCCCTGGAAGCCGCTTAAGTCGCTCATTGTTTACACGTTCAATATCTGCATGCCTTGGAGACAGGGTGATCGTGCCAGAAGCAGGGTTATCTGTGATTTTACAAGTGCTATTGAGCTTATTTATTGCAGCGGTTAAATTCCTTCCCTCACGTATTTTTGCGAGAAGGTCTACAAATTCTTGATCAACCTGGCGAAAGGCCTTCGTGAGTTCGACAGCATAAAACTCTGATTGCGTAAGTGCGTCTGCTGAGAAGAACTTCGGGGACTCATAAAGTGAATCAAATAGTTCTCGTGTTGCTTCAGTAACTATCGGAGGCAACTGGAAAAGGTCTCCAACCATTACAACACTAATTCCGCCAAAAGGTTTCTTATTCTCTCGATTCAGTTGAAAGAATTTGTTGACTGAATCTAAGAGATTTGCGTTAACCATTGAGATTTCATCGATAACTAAGATTTTGGCGTGCTTGGCCAGAGATTTTGGATCCCGCTGAATATCGCTATCCACAATCCAGCTCGGTGGAAACTTACAAAGCCGATGAATGGTGCTGCCCTGGACCGTCAACGCCGCAATTCCGGTAGGTGCGCAGATCAAGGTTTGGCCCTTGTATTCACTATCTAACCATCGGATGAAAGTGCTTTTACCGGTTCCAGCTCCCCCAGTAACTAAGATCATTGGAAAAGACTCACTGAGTAACTCTTTAACCTCGAGGTACTCAGGGAGAACTTCGATTTTTTCTCTTGCGGGCA
>CAIMUD010000009.1 GCA_903844585.1 uncultured Actinomycetes bacterium
AATAAATACAGCATAATTTTTTGCTGTTGCAACATCATGTTGTTGCTGGAATCCATCTTCGGCATTCCCTTAACCATCAACTGACGTTGTGTTGTAAATGTTGTTGCAGACATAAAGGTAATTAAAAGTACGGTAACAATCTTTACGCTTGTGTTTGATGTTCCAAGGAAGCTCTCACCAAAAGAAGCGCCAAAAAATTTAGCGTTTTGGATTGACTTTAAATACTCGCCCTTTAATAGCCCGTGAGGATTATTTTTTGCTATTCCATTAAGTACGGTAAAGAGCGCAAAGAAAATTGGGGCTTGGGCAAGAATTGGAAAACATGGAGCAAGAGGATTTGTCTTATGCTCCTTATAGAGCTTCATCATCTCTTCGGATTGCTTCTGGCGATCGTCTTTGTACTTCGTTTGGATTGCTTTCATGTGTGGCTGAAGAGCAGTCAGTGCGCGCTGGCTCTTAATCTGCTTAACAAAGAGTGGGATCAAAATAATCCGAATTAAAACTACAAGACCCACAATAGAAAGGGACCATGTAACGCCGCTATCTTTTCCAAAAATTGGAGAAAGGAACTTATGGAATGTAACCATTACCCCTGATACAGCTATGTACAACGGATTGAGAATTGCTCCCATTATTTAGCCCCTACTGTTTGTTGGATAGTTCTAAAACCAGCGTCCCGCACTGCCTTTTCGGGCACATAATCAACGCCGCCTTCTGACCATGGATTGCAGCGAACTACGCGCCAAGCCGCCATTGCCAGGCCTTTAACTCCGTACCGGCTAATAGCCGTTACCGCATATGACGAACATGATGGGTAGTACTTACATCGAGGTGCAAAGGCCGGTGAAATCCATTTTTGGTAAAAACGAATTGGCGCCACAGCAATATTTCTTATCATCGGGTCGCCACTTTTCCTTGGCGGTCTAGAAGCTTGCTCACAAGAGTTTCAATTTCTGATGAAATATTATTAGTTAAAACAAGCGCTGAACTTTTCTTCTGTGAAAGTGCCCGAACTACAAGTAATGAACCGTTCGGAAGTTTTGAAACTTCGGCGGCAAGTGCATGGCGAACTTTGCGAGCAAGTGCATGGCGCGCAACAGATCCTCCGACAGTCTTATTAATTATGAGCCCACACTTTGCCGAAGATTCTGTGGCAGGTGTGATGTAGAGATATCCAACGAAATTTTCTACCGTGACACGAAGTCCGCTCTTTGTTGTGCGAGCAAAATCTTCGCTTGCTGTTAAACGTGCGTTTTTAGGCAGCACGAGAAGCTCCTGTGTGGATCTTTACTTACGCAGAGAGGCGAACGCGGCCCTTGGCGCGGCGAGCAGAAAGTACTGCGCGGCCTGCGCGAGTTGCCATGCGGGCACGAAAGCCATGCTTCTTGGCACGACGACGTGTATTTGGCTGGAAAGTGCGCTTTGTCATGATGACTCCTTCTAACAATTCTCTATAGGTACTGCTGGCTCGGCCGCTCGGCCGGGCTATTCATAAACAAACCATTCATAAATGTGTGGGAAGCAAGAGGGGTAACGGTACGGGGCCTAGTTGCGCTCGGTCAAACTCGCTCTGGGCAAATAATCTTGTGGATAACCACTTGCTTTTCGGGTAATTCACCCCTACTTTGGCGCCCTGTCCACAGGTATCCGTCGATTTAGGTCAAAAAGAAGGCTAAACCCCTACTTTAGACCACAGCCTGTGGATAACTCTGTGGATACCCCTAGAAAGGTTCGAAATGGCCGTAGTCGAGGTAGAACTGACCGATCTTTGGGATCGGGTCATCGAACATGTCTCCTTGGGAGAACCACAACATCGTGCATTTTTAACGATGACAAAGCCTCTCGGGCTTATCCAAAGCGAAGGCGGCATTACCAATCTCTTGGTTGCGGCCCCAAACGCTTTTGCTAAGGATGTCCTTGAGTCCAGACTTCGCGTAGTTGTAAACGAAGTTCTCTCTAAAGAACGTGGAGACAAAACAAATATCGCGGTGATGATTGATGAGAGCATCGAACTCGCAGATCTTGCCGCCCCGTCGATACAAGTTGAGACAACTCCATCACGCCCCGGCACTGGTCGCGATGATGCGCCTTCACACAATCGCAAAGGTGACGAACCTTCGCAATTAAACCCTCGCTATATTTTTGAAACTTTCGTTATCGGTGCATCAAATCGATTTGCACATGCAGCTGCTGTTGCAGTTGCTGAAGCGCCAGCGAAGGCATACAACCCGTTATTTATTTATGGTGACTCGGGTCTTGGGAAAACGCACTTGCTCCACGCTATCGGCGCCTATGCAAAAGAGCTATACGGCAATGTCCGCGTACGTTATGTATCTTCTGAAGAATTCACAAACGACTTTATTAACTCTATCCGTGACGATAAAGCATCTGCTTTTCAGCGCCGCTATCGCGACCTAGATGTTCTCCTTGTTGACGATATTCAATTCTTAGAAAATAAAGAGCGAACCCAGGAAGAGTTCTTCCATACATTTAATACGCTCTATAACGCCAATAAACAAATAGTTATTTCTTCCGACCGCTCGCCTAAACAACTTACAACGCTTGAAGATCGTTTGCGTTCTCGTTTTGAGTGGGGCTTAATGACAGATATTCAACCGCCAGAACTTGAAACCCGTATTGCGATTTTGCGCAAGAAGGCAATCCAAGATCGCCTCAACGCCCCGGATGATGTTCTTGAATATATTGCAAGCAAAATTTCTACAAATATCCGCGAGCTTGAAGGCGCACTTATCCGCGTTACAGCTTTTGCGAGCTTAAACCGCCAGCCAGTTGACCTCGGCCTTGCAGAAATTGTTCTTAAAGATTTAATCCCGAGCGGGATAAGTGCTGAGATAACTGCGCCAACAATCATGGCCCAGACCGCGGCTTATTTCAGTCTCACCATCGACGACCTTTGTGGCACTTCGCGCTCCCGCGCTTTAGTAAACGCGCGCCAGATCGCTATGTACCTATGCCGCGAGCTGACCGAACTTTCACTTCCTAAAATCGGTCAAACTTTCGGCGGTCGCGACCACACAACAGTGATGCATGCAGACCGAAAGATCCGCGAGCTCATGGCTGAGCGCCGCTCTATCTATAACCAGGTAAATGAACTTACGACCCGCATCAAATCCCAAACAAGTAAATAAAGGCAAAAGTCTGGCTTGTCCGTTTTAAACCGCTTTACCCCCACCTTGTGGAGAAGGTGTGGATAACTGTGGATAGAGAAGCTTTTTCTGTTGGTATCTACCCGGCAGATCAAATATGAACGGGGAGGTTGGAATGAATCCTTTAACTAGCGCTGGGGTTACCCACATTAAGCGCCTTGTTACCCACACCGGTTTTTCACTAAATACCCCCTCTGACCTGGGGTTTTACTCTTTATCCACAGAAATCAACCCTGGTTACTACTACTGCCTTTATATACAAGAAACCCTTCCCCAAGCGAACCACACACCTTTGAGGTTGATTTCAGGCTATGAAAGCGTGGATGCTTTCCCAAGGGATATTTCTTCAAGAACTGAAAAGATGAGAATGAGGGCTGCGGCGTGAAATTTACAGTTGATCAACTAGCTTTAACAGAAGGCGTTAACTGGGTTTCCAGAAGCCTTTCTTCGCGCCCAATAAAAACAGAACTTTTAGGAATTGTTATCGACGCAACCGGAAGTGAAGTAATTCTCTCCGGTTCTGATTTAGAAACATCAAGCAAATCAAATTTTCCCGCAGATATAACAACAAAAGGAAAAGTTTTAGTTCCTGGAAAACTACTCGCAGAAATCTCTCGTTCGCTCCCTAATAAACCAATAACAATTGCGCTAGATGGAACAAGAGTTCTTGTAACTTCTGGATCTGCAAAATTTACTTTGCCCACACTTTCTATTAATGAATACCCAAATTTGCCAGAGCTTCCTGAAACTACAGGTGTAGTAGCCAGCGATGTATTCGCAACGGCGGTCTCACAAGTTGCTATCGCAGCTGGGCGCGATGATTCACTACCGACTCTCACCGGCGTTCACATTGAAATAAATGAAGATGTTGTAACTCTTGCAGCGACAGATAGATACCGTTTAGCGGTAAGAGAATTTACATGGGGCCCAACTGCGCCCGGAGTTTCAACAACAGCGCTGATGCGTGCGCGCACACTTGCAGATGCAGCTAAATCTCTTGTGGGATCTAAAAACGTTTCGCTCTCATTTGCACCAAGTACAAGCAACGACCGACTCGCAGGATTTGCTGGCGATGGGAAATCAATGACATCGAGAATGCTTGATGGAACATTTCCCCCATACCGACACTTACTTCCACAAGAAGTTGCAACAACAGCGGTAGTCGAAGTTGCACCATTTTTAGATTCTGTCCGCCGCGTTGCGCTAGTTACAGATAAAACTGTTCCGCTGCGTCTTGAATTTACAAACGGATCTGTTTCACTAGAAGCAGGCGCTGGCGAAGAGGCGCAAGCTACAGAAGCTATTGATATCAAGCTAGACGGCGAATCCATTTCAATCGCTTTCAACCCTGTCTTTTTAGCTGAAGGGCTGCAAGCTGTCGGAACACCTTTCGTGCAGATTTCATTTACCGGTTCAAATAAGCCGGCAATTCTTATGGGCAAAGCAGAGCGCGATGGACAAGCAATAGATAACTATCGCTATCTCTTAATGCCAATGCGCTACGCCTCATAACGAGAAGCACACATGCGCGTTACCAAGCTGGCGCTTACAAATTTTCGTTCTTATAAAAACTTAGAACTTGAATTTGGCGCTGGCCCGATTACATTTATAGGCGATAACGGCGCCGGCAAAACAAATATCGCCGAAGCGCTGATTTACCTGAGTTTTCTAAGCTCTCACCGCGTAAGCCAGAACCAACCACTCTTAGCGCTGGGCACGGATCAGGCAATCATCCGCGCCGAGATAGAGCGAGATGGCCGCAACCTGCAAGTAGATCTAGAAATCAATGCAACGAAAGCCAATCGTGCAAGGCTTAATCAAAACCCAACAAAATCACAGCGCGAAATTCTTGGAGCCCTTCAAGTTATTTATTTCTCCCCTGAAGATTTAGATTTAGTAAGGGGCGATCCCACCGACCGCCGCGACTTCTTGGATAAGTTGTTAATTACAAGAAGCCCGCGACTGGCTGGAGTTATCTCTGACTACGAAAGAGTTGTGAAACAAAGAAATACACTTCTTAAAACTCGCGCCCCCGAGAGCGCATTGGCTCCGTGGACGGAACAACTTATTAAATTCGGCGCCGAACTTTCAGCCGAACGTGTTGCTCTTGTAGAAGTGCTCGAACCATTTGTCGCTGCAAATTACAAAAACTTAAATGAAGTAAAGCCGGCAACGATTAGTTACAAGTCATCAACAGAGGGATTAACTCGCAACGCAGAAGAAAACGCTGTGCTCCTCATCGCTCGCCAAGTTGAACTCGCTCGTCAGGAAATAGATCGAGGTGTTTCACTCGTTGGTCCTCACCGCGACGACTTACACCTTGTGCTCGGAGATTTTCCAGCGAAAGGTTATGCAAGCCACGGCGAATCTTGGTCGATGGCAATCTCACTTCGGATTGGCTCGTACAACCTACTTAAATCAGAGGGCGCAGACCCTGTTCTAATTTTGGATGACATTTTTGCTGAGTTAGATACGGCAAGACGGGCACAACTCACTTCAGTGACGATGATGGCTGAGCAAACATTTATCACCGCAGCTGTTGAAAGTGATCTGCCCGCCGAACTATTATCTACAAAATATTATGTAACTCCTGGAAATGTGGAGAGAGGGCAGGCATGACAAAACGCGATCTAGCCCTTGATCTTTTTAGAAGTTACAAAACCGGATTTACAAAGAAGCGAAAAATTGTTGAGCAACGAACCACAACAGCTACAGATCCAACTTTAATTAGTGATGTGCTAACAAATTTAATTGAAGAACGCGACTGGCATTTAGGAATTGCAGAAGGAACTCTCTTCACAACATGGAAAGAAATTGTTGGTGAAGATATTGCTTCTCACACAAAACCACTTTCACTTCTTGAAGGTGCACTTTTAATTCAATGTTCTTCCACTGCATGGGCTACACAATTAACAGCTGTTGGTATTGATCTTTTAAATACGATTCAAAGTGCGGCGCCAACAGCTGGCGTGCAATCACTTTCATTCGCGGGCCCACATGCCCCGTCGTGGAAGCGCGGAGTTCGAACAATTAAGAATGAGCGCGGGCCCAGAGACACATACGGCTAAAAGGGCGAAAAACGCCTAAAATTGAGCGAGCCCACTAGGAACCCTCAACCTTGCGGCGAAAAGCCCGCATTTCCCACACCTAAGCCTTTTTATGGCTAGCCCGCATTTGCTTTCACGCTAGGATAAAGATGCCCAAAAGGCTTACGCGCCTTCTAGGGGTGATTTAAGGCCAGTATCTATTTTGACTGAAGGAGCTTGAGTGTCAGAGAAGACCGGTTATGACGCCAGTTCGATCACCGTACTTGAAGGCTTAGACGCAGTTCGAAAGCGCCCCGGAATGTACATCGGTTCAACCGGTGAACGCGGCTTACATCATTTGGTTTACGAAGTAGTTGATAACTCTGTCGACGAAGCGCTGGCAGGTTATTGCGACGAAATAAATATAACTCTTATGGAAGATGGAAGTCTTCAAGTTATCGATAACGGCCGCGGAATTCCTGTAGATATGCACCCAGTTGAAAAGAAACCGGCTCTTGAAGTTGTTCTTACAGTCTTACACGCCGGCGGAAAATTTGGTGACGGTGGCTATTCAGTTTCGGGCGGACTTCACGGCGTAGGAATCTCTGTAGTTAACGCCCTTAGCTCTGATCTTGCAGTTGAAGTACAACGCGATGGATTTTTCTGGAATCAAGAATACAAACTTGGAGTACCAACTGCGCCAGTTAAAAAAGGCGGCAAGTCAGAAAAATCTGGAACCACAGTTCAGTTCTGGCCATCCGAAGAAATTTTTGAAACCACAGATTTTTCTTTTGAAATTCTTTCAACTCGTTTCCGCGAAATGGCTTTTCTTAATAAAGGTCTCGCACTTACTCTTACCGA
>CAIMUD010000010.1 GCA_903844585.1 uncultured Actinomycetes bacterium
CACCACCGATTTTCAAAGCGGCTCTTCAACGTTGGGAAATGGTGAGTGTTAAATGAAGGTAATTGCTATAGCAAGTCCGGCTGGAGGAGTAGGCAAGACAACTCTGGCGCATGCGATCGCAGTTGCTTCTGCAGAGTTTGGTAAGAAAACACTTTTGATCGATCTAGATCCAGCTGGCTCACTAACTTTTAGATTAGGTTTTGAAAATCCCCGACTGACCATTACTGATTATTTAACAGGTAGAGAATTAAGCGATGAAGCACTCGATTCTACTTCTGAACGTTTCGCATTTATTGCTGCTGATTCGCGTTTAACAAGCAACCTAGACGATGGCGCTCTCTCTAATTTTTTGCAGGCACTTCCGGAAACCTTTGACTTAGTCGTACTGGATGTCGCTCCATCATTAACTCAGTCTCTCAAACTAGCTCTCTCCGTTGCCGACCAGATATTTACTCCCGTAGATTCTTCGTTGCATTCCCTGCGCGCGTTGCTGCAATTGCGCGCCATGACTGAAATTGAAGTAACAGCTGTCGTAAAAGGTGAGGTCAGTAACCCAGAATTTGCACCGATTCTCGATGTTTCATTGGCTCAATCTGACGAAATCGATGGCTTAACAAAGGGAACTATTTCGGTCCTAACCGCAGATAAGAACAGTGAAGTTTCCGAGAGTTACAGAAGTGCAACTTACTCAATATTGGAGTTGCTGGGCCTGGAGTCGCGCGCTATTAAGAAGAGAACTTTTTAGTGCGAGTTCTATTTCGAACAGTGCGTTCGGCGGCAGGTTTGCTGGCCTTCGCAACCGGTTCAGTCTTTGCTGGCTTTTCCGACTTAGCCACTGGTTTTTCCTTTGTAATCCGCCCATTTGAACCCGCTGGGATATTTAAAATTTCGTAGAGATGTTCAGAAGATGAATAAGTCTCTTCTGGTTCGCCCAGCCCCAATACGAGTGCAGTGTCAATCATCTTCCAGCGTGCCAGATCATCCCAATCAACAAAAGTAACTGAGATTCCATCTGCTCCCGCGCGCGCGGTACGGCCAATGCGGTGCACATAAGTCTTCTCATCTTCAGGGCATTGGTAATTAATTACGTGGGTAATTCCGTCGATATCAATTCCGCGTGCAGCAACATCAGTTGCAACAAGGACATCAGATTTACCGGCTTTAAAATCATTTAGCGCTTTTTCGCGCGCACTCTGACCCAGGTCTCCATGGATCGAAGCAGCTCTGAAACCACGTTCTAAGAGGTCGTCAGAAGTTTTCTGGCAAGTGCGCTTAGTGCGGCAGAAGACAATTGTGGGACCGCGCCCTTCGGCTTGCAGAATACGTGCCAGCATTTCAATTTTATCTAAGGCATGTGCCCGCAATACGTGTTGTTTAATGCGAGATACAACAGCGCCTTCATCTTCATTATCTTGAGTACGAATATGAATCGGTTGATTCATAAAGCGCCGCGCTAAAGCGATGATATCTCCCGGCATAGTTGCGGAAAAAAGCATGGTTTGTCTTTCCTTCGGCAGAAAACGCAGGATACGGTCGATCTGAGGAGCAAACCCCATATCAAGCATGCGGTCCGCCTCATCAAGCACCAGCATTGCTACATCATTAGGCATCACATTCCACTGGCTCATGTGGTCAAGGAGCCTGCCGGGAGTTGCAATTATTACGCGGGGATTTTTACGAAGCGCCGATATCTGCGGCCCCA
>CAIMUD010000011.1 GCA_903844585.1 uncultured Actinomycetes bacterium
CAACCTTGCGTACTGCATCTAAATCTTCGAGTGACCCGCCAAATCTGCGTCTTTCGGTGAGAACGCTAATTGCACTTGCTCCACCTTTTTCATAACGAGATGCGAGAAGTGCAGGATCGGTAATCGGTGCCAACGCTCCTTTGCTTGGCGATGATCTCTTTACTTCGGCAATCAGCGAGAGTGAGTTGTGAGTAAATGCAGTTATGTCGGATCGAGGTGCAGCAGCGACTTCGACTGCTTCTAGAATTTGTGCTTGAGAAAGTTTTCTACTCTCTAAATCTTCTTTCACACCTTCAATGATTGATTCAAGGACACTCATGATTCTCGTCCATCAACACTTGGGTCTTCACCTATATCTTGTCGGTTCCAGGAAGATGGCTTCGTTGGCTTTCTTTCATACCTGCTCGAAAGTTTAAATCGAGATGATAGAAAAAATGTAGCAATAACTACCAAAGCAATAGAAAACAGAGAAATCAACGTTGTGCTCATCGTTGTCTCGCTAACGAGTTAGCAGCATGAATTGCGCCAAGTACTGCAGCAGCCTTGTTGCGGCACTCCTGATTTTCAGATTCGGGATCTGAATCAGCAACAATTCCTGCACCCGCTTGTACATAGGCCTTGCCGTCATACAAAACCGCCGTACGAATAGCAATGCAGGTATCAATGTTGCCTGTGAAATCGATATATCCAATTGCACCGCCATATATACCGCGTCGCGTGCTCTCGTGTTCTTCAATAATCTGCATTGCTCGAGGTTTTGGTGCACCAGATAATGTTCCAGCAGGAAAAACAGCAAAGAGTGCATCAACACAATTAGATTTTTCTGACAACGTTCCCTTAACAGTTGAAACGATATGCATTACGTGTGAATATCTCTCAATATGCATAAAATCTATAACTTCAACACTTCCAGGTTCGCATATTCTTCCAAGATCGTTACGTCCCAAATCAACGAGCATTAAATGCTCTGCGCGTTCTTTAGGATCTGCCAGCAACTCCTCGGCTAATTTTGCATCTATCTCAGGGGATGCCGAACGCTTGCTAGTGCCAGCGATGGGATGAACCATTACCTCTTTTTGATTGACCTTAACGAGTGCTTCAGGGCTAGATCCAACAACACTTATTCCATCATCGAATTGGAACAAGTACATATACGGACTGGGATTGTGCAACCTAAGCATTCGGTAGACATCAATTGGTTCTGCGTGAACATCGACGCTAAAACGTTGGGAAAGCACTACTTGGAAAGCTTCTCCTGCCAATATTTCTTCTTTGATTTCCAAAACCGATTGGCGATACTCATCTTGAGTTGCATTCGACTTGAATTCTGGAACAGTGCGCTCTTCTAATGTGCTTACGTAACCCTCTAAGGGATTGCTTAACTCTTCTTGCATGCGATCTAAACGCTTCACGCACTCTTCGTAGGCTTGATCAATTCTGTTATCGCTACCATCCCAATTAATTGCGTTAGCGATCAGAGTGACGGTTCCATCACTGTGATCCATAACTGCTAAATCACTCGTAAGCATGAAGGCTAATTCGGGAAGGGGTAAGTCTTTTGCGGAATGATTCCCAATTTTCTCTAATCTGCGTACGGTGTCATAACCCATGTAACCAACTAGTCCGCCTGTAAGCGGTGGTAAACCAGTTATCACCGGAGATTTTAAATGAGATGCGCTAATGCGAAGTGCCTCAAGTGGATCGATTCCTTGTGGTGCACCAGCTGGATACGTACCGGTCCAAACC
>CAIMUD010000012.1 GCA_903844585.1 uncultured Actinomycetes bacterium
GTGCACCATATTTACACACACTTATTTCTTCGGTACCAACAGCTGCAAATGCAAGTTACTACGCAAAGATTGTTCGCGAGCACGCAATTATGCGCAGACTCGTTGAAGCAGGTACAAAGATTGTTCAACTCGGTTACGCAGTCGAAGGCGAAGTTGATGATGCCGTAGATCAAGCGCAAGCAGAAGTCTATGCAGTCACTGAACGCCGTTCATCAGAAGATTATGTACAACTTGCAACACTTCTACCGCAAGCACTCGATGAAATTGAAAATATTTCTAAAGGTATTGGTATTGAAGGCATCATGACTGGATTCAAATCACTCGATGAATTAACACACGGATTACACCCAGGCAACATGATTATTCTTGCCGCACGTCCTGCAGTTGGTAAATCAACACTCGGACTAGATATTGCGCGACATGCATCGATCCATGATGGGAAGACCTCCGTCATCTTCTCTCTGGAAATGTCGCGCTCTGAAATTACTATGCGTATGTTGTCTGCCGAAGCGCGCGTCGGTTTAAATAACATCCGTTCTGGACAACTCTCTGATGAAGAGTGGACTCGCCTTGCACGCCGCATGGGCGAAATTTCAGATGCACCGCTATTTATTGATGACTCACCAAACCTTTCAATGATGGAAATCCGTGCAAAGGCACGTCGTCTTAAGCAGCGCCACGATCTCAAGCTCATTGTTATCGACTACTTGCAGTTGATGACTTCAGGTAAGCGAGTTGAAAATCGCCAGCAAGAAGTATCTGAATTCTCGCGTCACCTTAAGCTCATGGCTAAAGAGTTAGATGTTCCAGTTATTGCAATTTCACAGCTCAACCGTTCACCAGAACAGAGATCAGATAAGAAGCCAATGCTCTCTGATCTTCGTGAATCAGGCTCTATCGAACAAGATGCTGACGTTGTTATTTTGCTCCACCGTGAAGATATGTATGACTCCCAAAACCGCTCGGGCGAAGCTGATCTCATCGTTGCAAAGCACCGTAACGGACCAACGCGAACAATTACAGTTTCGGCTCAACTTCACTTTGCGCGCTTTACAGATATGGCGCAACCATCTGGATCTGGCCGTGACTTTAGCGTTCCAGCAAACCCACAAGATGGCGCCTGGAACGAATAGTTAGCTACCTATTGCTGCGTTCTTAGTTTTATCGGCAATGTAAATGCCAGTCAACACAATCACTGCGCCGAATAATTGAATTGGGCTCCAACCCTGCCCAAGCAAAATCCATGCAAATAAACCGGCAAGAACTGGTTCTAGCATTCCGATGACACTTG
The DNA here is from genome assembly GCA_903844585.1 of uncultured Actinomycetes bacterium. Next base: position 1,292 of record CAIMUD010000012.1, read on the forward strand.
ACTTAGATGCCCCAAGAATGCGCATACCTCCAACAACAAAGAGGTACGGAATCATCGTTCCGCAGATAACAATCCACGCGATTAAGAACCAACCTGGAAGTGAGTAAGCATCTAAAGCTCCCTCTAATTGAACTTTGGTCGTAAAGAATTCAAATGGAAAGTTCCAGATGGGAAAGAGAATGAGCCAGAAGAGTGAGGCAAATCCGAGCCCCCAAACTGTCATGGCTTGTGCTGATCGTTTAACACTTTGCCGTTCACCAATTAAGAAGTAAATTGCAAGTGCAAACGCACTCCCGATTGAGCCGATAAGGCCTAGTAAATCAAGGGTTAAACCTTCCCAAACTTTTGCAAGCAGTGCTAAACCAATAAGGGATGCGCCAATACCTGACCACATATTTCTTTCTACGTTTTTCTTTCGTACAAATTTGATCCAGAGAACAATCCAAATAGGAGCCGTGAATTCGAGAATGAGAACTAGCCCAAGCGGAACATTTCTTGCAATTCCTATAAAATAACCAAGTTGCACCAGCGCGTAACCAAAAACTCCGTAAAAAATAAGAAGTGGAATCTCTTTCTTTTCTGCACGAAGCGATTTGCGATCTTGAATAAAAGTAATTAAAAATATAAGGGTAAATGCGCCGAGGGCTCGAATCTCAGCCAAGCGATATGTGCTCATGTGATCGAGCACAAGAGTTACGACTACACCGTTAAAAGAAAAGAAGAGAGCGCCCAATGCAAGAAAGAGTTCTCCTCGGTGCTTAGTAAACATCTGGCAAGGTTAGCGAAGGTGGCGGCGCAGATTTGGCTCTGTGTCGTTTTTCGCACTTTTCTGGGAGGTCGTATAGGCTCACGGCGTGCTTTTAAGTGATCGCGATATACGTAAAGAACTCAAAGATGGACGCGTTGGCGTTGAACCATTTGATGAGGCGATGATTCAGCCTTCTTCCGTGGATGTTCGGCTTGATAAGTTTTTTCGTGTATTTGAAAATCACAAGTATTCAGTAATCGATCCATCGATTGAACAACCAGAGCTGACTCGCGAAGTTATCGCCGACGATGGCGAGCATTTCATTTTGCACCCTGGTGAATTCGTACTTGCAAGCACTTATGAAGTAATTACGCTTCCTGATGACATAGCTGGACGTCTCGAAGGTAAATCTTCACTCGGTCGCCTCGGATTACTTACACACTCAACTGCTGGATTTATCGATCCAGGTTTTTCTGGACACATCACTCTTGAACTTTCCAATGTAGCTAACTTGCCGGTCAAGCTCTTCCCTGGAATGAAGATTGGCCAGCTCTGTCTGATCAAACTTTCATCCCCGGCAGAGCACCCATACGGATCAGCAATTTACGCTTCACGTTACCAAGGACAGCGCGGACCAACTCCAAGCCGTTCCTTTATGAATTTCCACCAAAGTAAGATCAAATAGCGGGAATAAGCCCCGCGCTATGGGGGTTAAATAAGTTATGAAAACTATTCTGGCACTTGGCGTCATCGCTCTTATCGCAATCTTTTTCATCGCTCAGTACAACCGCCTCATTCGCCTAAACATCTCAGCAAATGAAGCCCTTGCTCAAATTGAAGTCCAGTTAAAGCGCCGCGCAGATTTAATTCCAAACCTTGTCGAAACCGTAAAAGGTTATGCAAAGCACGAGCAATCAACTTTTGATGCAGTAGTTACTGCACGAGCAAAGGCAACAACTGCGACAACAGTTGCTGATATTGCTGCGGCAGATGGTGCACTTACTCAAGCGCTTCGCGGTTTGCTTGCAGTGGCTGAGGCTTACCCAGATCTCAAAGCCTCTTCGAATTTCTTATCTTTGCAAGAAGAACTTTCAACTACAGAGAATAAGGTTGCGTTTTCCCGCCAGTTCTATAACGACACAGTTCGTTCGCTAAATACTGCTGTGAAAACGATCCCGACGAGTTTCTTCGCTGGCTTTGCGAAAGTAACAGAGCGAGAATTTTATGAAGTTGCAGATCCACAAGATCGCAACGTTCCAAAGGTTTCCTTCTAACCAATAATGGGTGTCGCAAATTTTCGTGCAGCGCAGGCTGCAAATAAAAGTAAGACTTATTTCTTGCTTGCCTCAATGGGGCTTCTCACAGGGCTAGTTGTTTACGCCGTGCTTACATATTTCGGAACAGGGACAGCTTCTTCAATAGTTCCGATCTCCGTTGGTCTGGCCCTCATAGGAGTCTGGGGTTCGTATTACGGCTCGGATAAATTAGTTCTTACGATGACGGGCGCAAAGCTAATTACCCGAGAAGAAAATCCGCAACTCTTTAACCTCATCGAAGAAGTTGTTGTTGCAAGTGGACTGCCGATGCCAAAAGTTGCAATTGTTAACGACAGCGCGCCAAATGCATTTGCGTCCGGTCGAAACCCAGAGCATGCACTCATTGCATTTACAACGCGGATTCTTGAAGTTATGGACCGCGATGAATTGCAGGGGGTCATCGCCCACGAAATGTCGCATGTAGCTAACCGCGATACTTTAGTTTCAGCAGTTGCAGCTACAACAGCAGGCGCGATTGCAATTCTTAGCGATTTTCTTATGCGGATGATGTGGTTCGGTGGCGGCCGACGTGATCGCGATAGCAACAGCAATCCTTTTGCACTTGTTATTTCCCTTGTTGTCTTGATCCTTGCGCCGATAGCTGCTGCCCTACTTAAGTCTGCGATATCACGCAAACGTGAATCCTTAGCTGATGCAACTGCAGTCTCCTTTACACGCAACCCTGCAGGGTTACGTAAAGCTCTCGAAGTGCTCGCAGCAGATTCAACAGTTGTGCATCAGAAATCAAATGCAGTTGCACATATTTGGATTGAATCTCCCCTTGATGCAAGAGCTGCGTCGAGACTTTTCTCTACACACCCGCCGATAGAAGAGCGCATTGCAGCTCTTCGTGCAATGGAGAGTTTGGGTAGCTAGTTTTTTGCTGGGAAGAAAAGCGTGAATGTAGCGCCTTCTCCTGGATTTGAGTCAACGCTTACTGTGCCACCGTGCGCGCGCATCACCGCGTCAACGATGGATAAACCAAGTCCGCTGCCTTCACCATCAGTTCTTTTGCGTGAGGAATCGGCACGA
>CAIMUD010000013.1 GCA_903844585.1 uncultured Actinomycetes bacterium
ACTCAAGTGATCACTTCAATTGAAAATGGTTTCACAGTAAGTGAAAGCGTTGTGCTTCCTAAGGAGCTCAACGACGTGGCTCGCGTTGGAACTAACTTCGAACTTAGCGGCGGGCTCACTGATGTGACTTGGTTTGGAAATGGTCCACACGAGAGTTATCCAGATAGAAAAATTGGTCGCATTCATCGCTGGAACTCAACAATCGATAATCAATACATTCCATATGTTCGACCACAAGAAAATGGTGGACATAATGGCGTTCGTTGGTTTGAAGTCACTGATCCAACTGGTGTGGGTGTACGAATTGATTTAGCGAAGCCATATCAAGTATCTGTTACACCAAACCGTGCAGTTGATTTGGCTGATGCGACTCATGATGTTGAAGTTCAACCGTGTGGCAATGTCGTTGTTCATATCGATGCTGCCCATCGTGGAGTAGGTACGGCGTCATGCGGGCCAGATACTTTAGAAAAGTATTTAATTTCAACAGGTACACACACGTGGCAGTGGAGCGTTACAACTCTTTCTTAGCGTTTTGTAACGGGCCACAAAATTGGCTCTGGGTACTTAGGCAAACGTCCATCTCCGGATGACTTTCCACGCGCACGTCGCCAAAGCCATGGCAATGCAAAAGTAATAAACCATGCAACGTTAATTGCTTTGCTCTTGATCCATGGGGTTTTTCTAGCCGGTGGCAATGGTTGGCGCCAATTGGGATTACATGGCAAATCAATTTTTTCTAATACAGCTTGTGCAACACGGTCATGGCCCATTGGATTGAGGTGCAAACGATCAAAAGCTAAGAAGCGGCGGTCACTAAAGAAAGATTCTTCATTGGCATCGGCAACAATTGCACCAACTTCCTTTGCGACCGCGCGAACGTTTTCATTAAAAGCATGAAAGCGCGCTGCCCATAAATCAGCGGCTTTACCAGCATTGCCTGTGCGCTCCAAGACAGTAAATAACATAACTGTTGCACCTGTTGCAGCTAACTTACGTACTGCATCTGCATACAAGGGTAGAACTAATTCTGGTTTGTAATTAGGGCGTATCGCATCGTTAGCCCCTGCATGGAAAGTTACTAGTGTATTTTTGCCCGTAATGAACTTTTCTGCCTGTGGTAATTGATCTTCAATTACTTGTGCAACAAGCTTTCCTCTAACAGCCAGATTCATATACATAAAACTTGAATTAGCTTGTGCCATAACATCGGCAACTCGATCAGCCCAGCCACGATATTTCCCATTAATAATCTGATCAGTCATTCCTTCGCTGAAGGAATCCCCGCATACAATCAAAAGGTCATAAATCATTACTTCTCCATAGATTACTTTTGGCGCTGTTGGTCAATCCAAAAAAGTGTAATAGCTGTAGCAATAGATGCATTGAGTGATTCGGTAGAGGCATTGATTGGAATTGAGATGACAAGGTCGCATTTTTCACGTGTGAGGCGCGCAAGACCTTTTCCTTCACTTCCAACAACAATCATGAGTGGCTCTGTAGCGACCTTCATCTCATTGATTTTTATATCTGATTCTCCATCGAGGCCCACAACAAATAAGCCATTTTGCTTAGCTTCATCAATAGTGCGAGCCAAGTTAGTTACTTGAGCAATAGGCATGCGAGCCGCAGCTCCTGCTGAACTCTTCCATGCAGATGCAGTCATTCCTGCTGCTCGCCGCTCTGTCATAACAACTCCTGCTGCACCAAATGCTGCCGCAGTACGAACGATTGCACCGAGGTTACGTGGATCCGTTACGCCATCGAGTGCGACGATAAGTGCAGGATGTTTTGCACGTTGTGAAATCTCTTCAAAGCTTGAATATTGATATGGCTTGATAGCAAGAATAATTCCTTGGCTATTTGGTGATATTCCTTCAATCTCTGCGCGATGACTTTCACGAATTGGCAGACCATGGTGAAGTGCAAGTTGCAAAGATTCTGCAACGCGATCATCCACATCGATGCTGCGTGCTACTAACAATTCTGTTGCTGGAACATTTTCACGAAGTGCTTCAAGGACTGCGTTGCGACCTGAAACGATTTCACCTTTACCGCGATCACTTCTTCCACGATCACTACGCGCTGCACTTGCACGCGGTGAAGTTGATCGAGTAGTTGCAGGTCGCGCTTCACTTGGACGACGTGTAGTCGTAACTTTGTCGCCCTTTTTCTCTGCAGCTTTTTTGCGCTTTGCAGCTGCGTGATAAGGGCGGTCTTCGGCTTTAGGAGTTGGACCTTTACCTTCTAAGCGACGTTTGTTATTTCCACCAGTACCGCCCGATGGACCTTTTTTAGATCCGCGCACTGCGCCTTTTCGACTTGAATTACC
>CAIMUD010000014.1 GCA_903844585.1 uncultured Actinomycetes bacterium
GTACGACAGCGGGCTTATTAACCGAAAGCGAGACGCCTGAATCTTTTGGATCAAGTGTTCTAAAGAAACAGATCAACCTTTTGCCGTACTTCTTCTCTTCTGCACCCTTATCGGGATAGAAATACGCGTAAGACAAAGTGCTCGCGACATCACCTGAACCGATGAGATTGCGTGCAGCCTCAGTGCAGATACCGCTGGCCTCTTGCTTTGCGCCATCGCTGGCTAAATCTTTAGTTTTCAGTTTTGCGATCTTAAAAACTTCATAGTGATGTGGGCCAATGCAACTAGCAGTATAAAGAGTTTTGTAATCACTGGCACTCCACTTAAGTGGCTTAGTTGGAGTTTTACTAGCTGCATAGCATCCAGTTTTTAATTCTAAGTAGAATGTGGCCTGCGCAACAGCGTTTGCAGATGGGGTTATCCCTAAAAGAAAAGCAACGATTGCGATACAGGTCTTCTTCACGGACAAATCTTATCGGCGCTGGCATAATTTTGTCTGTGAAGTTTAGTGATGCCCGTCGCTCCCCTGGATGGATAGTCCTTATCGCAACTCTTGGAGGAATTATTTGGGGAGCATCCTCATTCGTGGGGCATGCTGCATCTTCAACAATTTATATTAATAACTGTGGTGCTATTGATTACCAACCAGATGTAATTTTCCATGCGTGTGCCGATGGAAATCTTGGTGTTGGAAATATCGTTTGGGATCAATGGAGTAAAGATGGAGCTACAGGGGAAGGTCTATTTACAGTAAATGACTGCGAACCAGATTGTGCTTCCGGTAATTACCTAACTAGTCGTGTGGAAATTGAGCTGACTGGATCAAGGCCTTTACAGAAATTTCAAGGTAAGGAAATCTTGGATCATATAAAGATTCAGCAAGTAGATAAGAAGAAATTGCCTCTCAATAACTCCGCAACACTTGAGTGGGATTTAGCCGAATTTAGCAAAGGTTAAATAAGTAACGCTCCCACCAATTGGTGAGAGCGTGCACTCATTGTTGTTGTAGCCCCGAAGGGATTCGAACCCTCGTAGCTGACTTGAGAAGCCAGAGTCCTAGGCCGCTAGACGACGGGGCCCTAGTACATTTGTAATAAATGTTTTATAAAAATAAAACATTCGCTGGGGTACCAGGACTCGAACCTAGACTTACTGAACCAGAATCAGCAGGGCTGCCAATTACCCCATACCCCAAAGGCAAGGGGTTAAGAATACAACAAAATTTAGAGAGCTAAGGCCGCGGTAATTCGCGCAAGAGATGCCTCTTTGCCAAGTAACTCCATTGATTCAAAAAGTGGCGGAGAAATAGTGCTTCCAGTTGTTGCAATGCGAACTGCGCCAAAAGCGATACGTGGTTTGAGTCCCATATCTTCAATGAGTGACGAACGAAGCGCTGCCTCGATTGAACCATGGTTCCATGTTGTAAGTGGTTCAAGTTCTTTGAGTGATCGCTTTAAAACATCCTTGGATGCGTCATCGGTGATCTTTGATACTGATGCATCTTTAACTTTAAATTGCTTAACAAATAGGAATTTAAGCATCGCAGGTACTTCATCGAGCTTAACAATGCGCTCCTGAATCAGTGGTAGCGCCTGCTTTACAAGGGCAATCTCGGCATCCGTGCCCGTGATTACTTGTTCACGGGTCAGGAATGGAAGCGACCACTTCAAAAACTCATCGATAGTCAGGGCTCGAATCTTGTCACCGTTAATGGCCTCAAGCTTCTTCATATCAAAACGCGCAGGTGAAGAATGCACCTTTTCAACGGTAAATAGTTCGCAGAGCTCTTTCATGGAAATATTTTCACGGTCATCGCCAGGCGACCAACCAAGCAGCGCTAAGTAATTACAGATCGCCTCTGGCAGATATCCCTGTTCGCGATACCAGGCGATTGAAACCTCGCCATTTCGCTTTGAAAGCTTGGCGTTGTCTTGACCCATAACGAATGGCAAATGAGCAAAGACTGGGTAGCTATCTTCTTTTACGCCCATCGCTTGATAGACGCGGATTTGGCGAGGTGTTGATGAAAGTAAATCCTCACCACGAAGCACGTGCGTCACCTTCATCAAGATGTCATCGACTGCAACAGCTAACGTGTAGAGAGGCGATCCATCTGCGCGAACAAGTACAAAGTCAGGAACAAATTTGTGATCAAAGGAAACTTCGCCGCGGATTTCATCTTTAAATGTTGTCGAACCTTCTGGCATGCGCATACGCACAACCGCGCCGCGACCTTCGCCTTTGTAGGAGGCAATTTGATCGGAAGTTAGATCGCGGCAGTGACCGTTATATCCAGGTGCAACGTTTGCCGCACGTTGTGCTTCGCGAACTGCTTCTAACTCAGCTGGTGAGCAGTAGCAGTGGTAAGCATCTTTTTGATTCAAAAACTTCTCTGCCCACTCCGCATAAATTCCAAGGCGTTGAGATTGCAAGTATGGGCCGTTATCGCCACCAACTTCCGGGCCCTCATCCCAATTAAGACCAAGCCATTTCAAAGTATCAATTGCTGCGTTGATGTAGTCATCTGTAACGCGCGTTGTATCGGTATCTTCAATACGAAATAAGAAAGTTCCGCCTGTGTGACGTGCGTATGCCCAATCAAAAAGGGCGGTACGAATATTTCCTACGTGCAAATCTCCAGTTGGAGATGGCGCAAAGCGCACCTTCACTTTTTTGGCACTCATGATTTTGCACTCACCTTGTTAGTTAAAACACCAATACCCTCAACGCCAACGCTAACAGTGCTGCGCTCTGGCATTGGGCCTATGCCGGCTGGTGTTCCTGTGATGATGACATCACCGGGTAGAAGAGTCATCGCCTGCGATACAAAGACAACAATATCTTCAACGCCAAATATCATCTCGCTTATTTTTCCATCTTGTTTGACTTCGCCATTTACTTCCGAATAAATGCGCTGCGTTCCTGGAATAAAATCAGTTTCAATCCATGGCCCGATTGGGCAGAAAGTATCAAAGCCCTTTGCACGGGTCCACTGACCATCGCTTCTTTGAATCTCGCGACATGTCACATCGTTGGCAATGGTGTAACCGAAGATCACATCATTAACACGCTCTTTTGGAACATCTTTACAGAGGCGACCAATCACAATTGCTAACTCAGCTTCGTAATCAATAGAGGGAGCAACGTGTGGCCAAACAATTGTGTCACCGGGGCCAATAACGGAGGTATTTGGCTTGATAAAAATGATTGGCTCTTTTGGAATCTCGCTGCCCAACTCTTTTGCATGATCTGCATAATTCTTTCCAACGCAGACAACTTTGCTACGAGGGATAACGGGCGCAAGTAAACGAACAGAGTTGAGAGCAACTTTGGCACCAGTCTTAGTAACGCCGTGATAAATCGGATCTCCAGAAATTACTGTGATTTGGTTATCGTCTTCGACCACACCAAAGAGTGGGTCAGTGCCAAGACCGGAGTCTGGGCCTGGGGAGAATCGAACGATACGCATTGGGCAATCTTACTTGTTACAAATTGCTTACAGCGCCGTCGCTATCTACGTGAAAAATTGCTGCAGATGAAGAATGCTCGCGTATAACGCCGACCTTTGCTGACTTTTCACCTGCCAGAACTACGCCTTCAATTCCA
>CAIMUD010000015.1 GCA_903844585.1 uncultured Actinomycetes bacterium
CTTATGAGCCAGCGCATCTTTAGAGCGCAATGGATTCTTCGCAAATTCGGCGGCAGTATCAAGGAGCAAATCGACATCAGCGCGCGATAAATCAGCGGTGCGTAGCAAGTCCTTCATCTTCAAATTCTACCTGTAACCACTATCCTTTCGGACATGGGTATTTTCCGTAAAAACTCTCCTGATTTAGAAGGAGATACCGACCTACTTACCCGCCCTGAATTACAGGATGACGATGGCGGCCATGATCGCTTTGCTCATTATGTAAAGAAAGAGAAGGTCGTCGAATCAGCGGTAACTGGAAAAGCTGTGCGAGCTTTGTGTGGCAAGAAGTGGATCCCATCGCGCGATCCTGAAAAATATCCGGTCTGCCCAGTGTGCAAAGAAATCTATGACGGCCTCAAAAATAAATCGCCCAAGAAATAGAATTTCACTCACTACTTTTTTGGCGTTGCTCGCCATTTTATTGACTCTTTTTACTGCAAACCCAGCCATTAGCGCGAACCAACCGCGCAAAATTTTGACTGGTTGGATTCCATATTATTCAATGAAGACATCGCTTCCAGCAATCCTAAATAATGCAGATCTCATAAAAGAGGTAATGCCTTTTTGGTATACCTTGAAATTCAATGCCAAGACGAAAGCAGCAGTTGTTACCGATCTTTATGGACCGGCAAATCCAAGCGTTCCGATCGCTACACCGCAGGCAACAATACGGGCCACTGGTTTTCAAATAATTCCAACGATTACAGATGGGATGGATAAGTTAGTACTTGCAAACTTATTAGCTAGCCCAACAAGTAGAACCGCGATTGCAAAAACCATCTCAGATTTCGTAGTTACAAATAACTATGACGGTATAGATCTAGATTTTGAAGGATTCGCATTTGTCGATGGAAATACGACTTGGGCGAAGACAGCGCCGCTATGGGTGGCTTTCGTAAAAGAACTTTCAGCGTTGCTACATTCCAGCAATAAGTTGCTTTCAGTATCAACTCCTTACAACTTTAATCCGAAAGAGAAACAAAAGGGGTACACGGTTTATGCCTGGCCACAAATTGCACCGCACATAGATCGTTTAAGAATTATGACTTATGACTATTCAGTGTCAAAGGTGGGGCCGATTGGCCCAATTTCATGGACTGAGAAAACCGTTGCATATGCTGCTTCGGTAATGCCGGCATCAAAAGTTTATGTAGGGCTTGCTGGTTACGGACGAGATTGGGTAACTAAGGTAGACGGCGTTTGTCCAGCGCCTTTTGCTAGCGCGATAAAAGTTGGCGCAAAGGCGGCCACTTTTGTGATGCGCGATGCGACAACTCTTGCTGCAAGTTATCAAACTACTCCTGTCTTTGATGAGAAAACCGGTGAAGCCACTTTTACTTACACAAAGTCTTACGAAGGATTAACTGCAGCTGGGCTCTCAACAACCTGCACTGCAACGCGCACTGCTTGGTATCAAAACGCCCAAAGTTATTTAATTCGGAGTGCACTAGTTGCAAAGTACAAGCTTGGCGGAGTGACAGCCTGGACTCTGGGCATGGAAGAACCATTGGCTATGGAAGCGATTCGTCAGACTGCAATAAACATTGCTCCTGCGAAAGTATTAAGTGCATTGACTTCAGATAAACCAGCTTCGCTTTATGCCCGACCCGTAAATTTGAGTGGTCTTATAACTTTAGAGGACCGCTCTCCAGTTGCAGCAATTCCTGTACGAATTGAAGGCAAGAGCGCAACTGAAAATACATGGCGTTTGCTTGGAGCTGTAAATACAGGAATCGATGGCAAGTTTGTTATCCCAATTTTATTAGGTAAATCAACCAGCATTAGATTAGCAACCGAGGGTACATGGGAGCGCGCAGAATCCGTGAGCAATGAGTTAGCAATTCAAATTGATAGAACTATTTCTTTGAGTGCACCAGGAACCATGAAGGCCGCAACACCTTTTGCAATTTCAGGTGTGGTTCGTCCAAGAAGTGCTGGAGCGCTAGTTTCACTTATGAAGTACTCGGGTGGCGTATGGAAGAGCGTTGCATCGGCAACTACAGATGAACAAGGTGGCTTTGCCTTTGCAATCTCCGGTGAAAAGCGTTCCGTAGTGCGCTTTCAAGTAATAGTTCAAAGCGATGCAATTTGGCGGCAAGTAGCCGCGCCAGAGTTCTCTATAATTATTCGGTGATGGTTAAAACTGATACTCATATCGAGGAGCAGATCCGCGCGATCTTCTCTGGCGATACTCCATGGGTCACCATCGTTTGGGATGATCCGGTAAATCTAATGACATATGTAACTTATGTTTTGATGGAGCTATTCGGATTTTCTAAAGCAAAAGCACATGAATTGATGATGAAAGTGCACACCGAAGGCAAAGCGGTAGTCTCAACCGGAAGTCGCGAAGAGATGGAACATGATGTTGCCCGCTTGCACGAGTATGGGCTCTGGGCAACTTTGCAGCGTGGTGATCAGGCGTTATGACATCTGAAGGATTTAAGCGCCACGGAAGTAATTCATATATCGCCGAATTCGCCGAAAATGAACGAGAGATTTTAATTAATTTAGCAGAACAAATCATTGAACTTTTAGCCGAACGTATTGATCACGGCCATGAAGATCCACTTGCGGCAATGGTTGGGATAACTTCGCATGATTCCCCGCCGGAGGATGAAGTTCTGCATCGATTACTTCCCAATGCTTATCAAGATCAAGCAGACTCTGCCGAATTTCGTCGCTATACCGAATCTACTTTGCGTAATAAAAAACAAGCCCATGCCATGGCGATGCGGATGTATCTAAAGAGCGCTGCAGATGGAATTATCGATTTA
>CAIMUD010000016.1 GCA_903844585.1 uncultured Actinomycetes bacterium
GATTTCTCATCGGTGAGCGAAAAATTCTCTTTGCATTGTTCAAAAAGCAGAGTCGCTAACTTGATGGCAGGGGAGTTTGGTTCGCTAAATGTTTGGCTTGCAATATCGGCATCATCGAGGAGAACTGAAACATCAACGCCTATCAACGCAGCTGGCACTAAGCCGAAAGCGCTAAGCGCGCTAAATCTTCCGCCAACGTTGGGGTCGGCGTTTATTACTCTATAGCCAGATTCCCTGGATGCTTTATCAAGTGGTGATTGTGGATCAGTCACTATTACAAAATGATCTCTGGGATTTAGCCCAGCTTTGACAAAAAGATTTTCAAAGAACGACTTCTGTGAAGCAGTTTCTATTGTTGATCCTGATTTGGAACCCACAATTACAAGAGTCGTTGCTAAGTCAGTAGGTATTGCTGCAGCAATTTGTGCGGGATCTGTAGTGTCCAAGATCGTTAACGCTCGGTTAAAGGTCTTAGCTATTACCTCTGGCGCTAAGGACGAGCCACCCATTCCACAAAGAATGAAGTTGGTTAAATTATTGGATCGCGCCCAAGCGCTTAACGCATCAAGTTGTGGCAACAATTCACGGCTAGATTTTGGAAGATCTATCCAATTCAAGCGAACGCGAGCTTCGACCTCGGCTGCTTTTCCCCAAAGCGTTGGATCCTTCTTTGCTAGCGGGCCGGCTATCGCATTTAAGTCTTTTGCAACCTCACTCGTCGCATCATATTTAGCAGCAACGGCACCATCGAGATTAATCATTTAACTCCTTGAAATTGTGCGACGTGCAGTTGCAACGATATTTTCTGGAGTGAATCCGTACTCCTTAAACAATTCACCGGCAGAAGCTGATGCACCAAAGTGTTCGAGGCTAATAATTTCACCGCTGTCGCCAACATATTTGTGCCACCCAGAACCGACGCCAGCCTCGATGCTCACTCGTGCCTTGATCGACTTTGGCAAAATCTCTTCACGATAGGCCGGGCCTTGCTCATCAAACCATTCCAGAGATGGCGCACTTACAACTCGCGCGGCAATGTTCTCGTTTGCAAGTAGTGCGGCTGCTGCAATGGCTATGTGAACTTCCGACCCAGTAGCGATCAAAATAACATCGGGATCTTTTGCAGTATCACAAACAATATAAGCGCCTTTCGCTACTCCTTCAGCGCTGCCACAACTAGTTCTATCTATTACAGGTAAGTTCTGACGGGAGAGTGCAAACCCAGTTGGCTTGCGTCGTTTAATAACTTCACGCCAGGCTATGGCAGTTTCATTTGCATCAGCTGGTCTAACGACCGTGAAATTTGGAATTAACCGAAGCGCAGCAATATGTTCAACTGGTTGATGTGTTGGCCCATCTTCACCAAGTCCAATTGAATCATGAGTCCAAACAAAGATTGATGGAATATCCATTAGAGCAGCGAGTCGAACCGAACCTCGCATGTAATCACTAAAGACTAAGAATGTGCCGCCGAAGCATGTCGATAGCCCATGTAGCGCAATTCCATTAAGGATTGCACCCATTGCATGCTCTCGAATTCCGAAATGAATAATTCGACCATAGGGATTGGCATTGGACATTGCACTAGTTTTGGGTAAGAACGATCCGCCGCCGTTGATAGTGGTGTTGTTACTTCCCGCGAGGTCAGATGAACCGCCCCAAAATTCTGGCAGAACTGTTGCAAGTGCATTTATAACCTTGCCTGAAGCAGCGCGGGTTGCAAGATCTTTGCCACTTTCAAATACCGGAATAACCTTCTCCCAATCTTTTGGAAGTTGATTGTTGCGTAAACGATTTAGTAGGGCAGCTTTTTCGGGATTAGCTTTCTCCCAAAGCAAAGCTTGCGCGTCCCATTCACCATGTAGTTGCGCGCCTCGATCTTTAACTTTGCGAGCATGCGCTAAAACTTCAGTTGATACGACAAAAGATTCTTCTGGATTTAATCCAAGTGCAATTTTTGTCGCTGCAACTTCTTGCGCACCAAGTGCTGAACCATGCGACTCCGCTGTGCCCTTAGCGCTTGGAGCGGGCCATGCAATAACGGTGTGCAGACGAATCAAGGTTGGTTTTTTACTCTCAGCTTTCGCCGCAAACATCGCCTTCTCTAAAGCTTCTCGATCAACGCTGCCATCGCCATTAGCTGAAACTTCAATGACATTCCAACCATAAGCTCGATAGCGCGCAGGAACATCTTCCGTAAATGCGACGTGAGTATCGCCCTCAATTGAAATCCGATTGTCATCATAAATAACCTTTAAATTTCCAAGCTCTTGTGTGCCTGCTAGTGAACAGGCTTCAGCACTTACGCCTTCTTGTAAATCGCCATCGGAAGCAATTACCCAGATGTCATGATCAAAAAGTTTCGTTGTGCCAGTCGGGTCGAATAACCCTTTCTCGTAACGTGCAGCCATTGCCATACCTACTGCGCTAGAGATTCCCGAACCAAGAGGGCCAGTAGTTATTTCTAC
>CAIMUD010000017.1 GCA_903844585.1 uncultured Actinomycetes bacterium
GTTGTTGCTAATTCAAGTGAAACCGAACCAACGGTTACTCTTTTTGGAACTCTCAAACCTGCAAAAAAGAGCGTCAAGGTTTCGATTCAAGTTCTTACCTCTGGTAAGTGGAGAACAACTGGCCTTGCCGTTAAGACTGTAAAACTCGGAAGTTACAAAGTGACTGCTCCAGCCGATTCAAATGGAAAATTTTCCTACCGTGCATCGGTAAAAGTTGGTGCCAAAATAATTCGTTCAAAAGTTCGCACAATCACCATCAAACCCGCGCCCGTGCTCGCCGAAACTAAGACTCTGATCTCAATAGACAAACTTGGCCCAGGAAATCGAATCCACGGCGCAGATATAAGTAGATGGCAGCATCCAAATGATGCGGCAATTGATTTCAAACAAATGTATGCAGCTGGTGTTCGCTTTGTAATGATCAAGGCTTCTGATACTCGTGATGATGCTGATGCGCTCTCTGTAAAATATGTTTCAATCGATAGAGCGCAAGCACAAGCGGCTGGTATTTATACTGGCTTCTACCATTACGCAGTACTTCCGAACTCATCTTCACAAGATGTATTCATCGCAGATGCAGAGGCTCAAGCACAAAAAGCTGCATGGAGACTTGCATCCCTTGGAGGTTATGGTGAGCAGGATTTACCTTATGCACTCGATTTAGAAAACAATTGCGTAGTAGGTACAACTGCCAACTGTAAGAAATATGCCGCTAAGAAGTTGATTACTTTGTGGGCAAAGACTTTCCTAGCCTCCCTTAAAGCGAAAACTGGCCGCACGCCAATTCTTTATTCATACCCAAGTTTTCTAGAAGGTGCGATGGTGCGCGATGACGAGCTACGTCAATATCCACTCTGGCTTGCCCAATATGCAATTGATCCCAACGAACCAACAGCACAACCAGGACTTAAATCAAGTGGCTGTTATGTTCATTCGTGGACAACTTCTGCCTGTACTTCTGAGTGGACGGTATGGCAGTACTCATCTTGTGGAACAGCAGAAAAATATGGTGTCCCCGGGGCTCGCCTTGATTTAAATATATTCCGTGGCGAGGTGGAAGCTTTCCTTGATTTACTAAAAGGAACATGGACTCCAACAACATCAGATCAGATGCCAAAGAATGAACCTTCGCAACTTGTTATTAAATCTTTAACTTCGACCACTGCCGATAAGAGCGTTGTTGCACAAATTGATGTATTCAGGCCAACTGGCGCTCCAGTTGTTACCGGTACGGTACGTTTTTATCCAGACCCAAATATGCCTATTACTCCAGTTCCGAAACAAGTTGTGGATCGCGCATCGAGTGGATCTTGGAAACTTTCCATCAAAGGAATTCCCGCCGGAAATTGGATTGGCGAAATGGGATTCACTGATGCAACAGGCACACATGCAGATAGCCGAGTGCCAGTGCAATTTGTAGTTGGTGAAGCTGTTGCGCAACCTCCATCACCGAGCCCAACTCCTTCGCCAGCGCCTACAAAAAAGCCAACTACTGGTGGCTGCTCGAATGAACTCAATAAGTAATCCAATACACTTCGCATCATGAGCTCGAAGCAACTTGGTGCAAAGGTTTCTCGCACAGATCTATCAATGTCTGATGGCCGCACCATTCGTTACTACGACTGCGCCGGTCAAAGTCGAAGCGCAAAAGATTTACGCCCCGAGGAAGAACAACCAGAGATTGGTGAGCTCAGACTCGATCCACTTCTTAACGAATGGGTTGTTATGGCAGCCCACCGTCAGGGGCGCGTCTTCTTGCCACCAAAAGAGTTGTGTCCTCTATGTCCTTCCTCTGGCGATCTACTAACAGAAATTCCAGATTCAAATTACGAAGTTGTTGTCTTTGACAATAAGAATCCCTCACTTCGCTCCCCCGTTGGTGATTGGGCGCTTCCAGATTTAATCGGCCCAGGTACAGATACCGGGACGGCAGCAGGTAAATGTGAAGTTGTCTGCTTTACAGATAACCATGGCGGATCTTTTAAAGATTTATCTGAGCGCCAAGTTCGAACGCTGCTTGAAGCCTGGCGCGATCGCACTGAAGAACTCTCCAAAGTTAGCTACATCCGCCATATCGCACCATTTGAAAACCGCGGAGAAGAAGTTGGCGTAACTCTTGCCCATCCTCATAGTCAGATTTATGCGTATTCATATATCCCACCTCGCGTTGAAAAAATGTTAGCTGTCGCTAAGAAGCACAAGGATTCAACTGGCAAAGTCTTATTCGATGATGTCGTAGCGCGCGAAATTCGCGACCAGGAACGCATCATCGCTCAAAATGAACACTGGGTTGCATTTGTTCCATACGCAGCGCGTTATTCATTTGAAATTCATGTTGCACCACTCCTACCAGTGGCAGACCTAGCTGGACTAACAGAAGCGCAAAGTGATGCTTTCCCTGCGATTGCACTCGAAGTTACAAAAAGACTTGATGGTGTCTTTAATATTCCAATGCCTTACATCGCAACGTGGCATCAAGCGCCGGTACGTGAAGGTCGGGATCTTCTTCGACTGAATTGGCAAATTACGAGTGTGCGCCGCGCACCAGGAAAACTTAAATATCTTGCTGGAAGTGAATCAACGATGGGCGCATTTATTATGGATTTAAAGCCAGAACAGTCAGCAAAGCAGATGCGAGAAGTTAAACTTTAAATTACTCAGCCGGTTTGCAGTTAATTACTTCTACTCCACCAATTGCATTTAACACACTGATGAGATCTTTTGGATCACTCCCCGGAACTGCAACCGTAATGTCGTCATAACCGCGACCATCTTCTGACTTTACAACTACAAGTCCACGAATATCTCCGCCAACTGCACCGATTGCAGATGCGATTGTTCCAAGAGAACCAGGTCGGTCTGGAATCGCTACGTGTATTTGAAAGAGTGCCATAGTCAGAGCCTACTTTATTCGATAGCGTCGGCGGAACCGAGTTTGACCTTAAAAGTCTTCGATCCGCCAGATGGAATATCGCACGTTACCGAAATCGTTGTGCCGGGAGCGTAGGAGCGAATCTTTACCACCGCAGCATCCATAGACGTGATCTTTGTTCCATCTATATTGCGAACAATTGCGCCGTTTGGAATACCAGCATCACTTGCAGGATCACCTACATAAACTTCTGCAATACGCGCACCAACTCCGGTGTAAGTCTTATCAAAGCCAACGCCCAAAATAGGACGAGTTGATTTACCCGTTGCAAGGATTTCTTCAATAACACGCTTTGCTTCATTCATCGGAATTGCAAAACCAATGCCGAGGTTTCCGGTATCACTTGAACCTGGAACAAGTGCAATAACTGAGTTAATCCCAATCATTCGCCCTTGCGCATCGACAAGTGGTCCTCCCGAGTTACCTTGGTTAATTGCAGCATCAGTTTGAATAGCGTTTACATAAGATTCAGAACCGGATGTGCCAGCTGCAACAGGGCGATTTAGCGCAGATACGATTCCAGCTGTCACCGTATTGGAATAACCAAGTGGCGAACCGAAGGCAAGAACAGGATCTCCTACTGCAACATCTGCAGAATTTGCGATAGAGATTGTCGGAATATATCCCTTTTTTATTTTGATAACTGCTAGGTCATACATGCGGTCTCGACCAACAATTGTTGCGCTCTGCTCTTCACCGCTCGTGAATTCAACTGTAATTGGCGCACCAGTTGCACCCTCTGAAACTACGTGATTATTTGTGACGATATAGCTGTAGCTATCATCGCTCTTATATACAGACCCAGATCCAGTGACCGTGCCTGTTGCGGTTGCAAGTGAAATTGTTACAACCGTTGGGGATACCAAGCCTGCGATTGATTTGGCATCAAGGGTTGAGCCGCCAATAGCAATGGCAACTTTGCTCGATGGACACTTCGCATTTGCTGGAATAGTTAAGACTCGAGTCTTCTTATCTACACAGCCGGCAATCGAACCGGAAAGGTTATTTGTTGCAGCTGTTGCGATAGTTCCGGCAAGTGTTGCACCGACTAAAAAGGAGACAAGTATTTTTCTCATATATCTATTTTGCCCCGAGATTCTTAAAATTTCCTGTGTCGCTCCCTGACTTGGATTCGAACCAAGAACCTGCCGGTTAACAGCCGGCTGCTCTGCCATTGAGCTATCAGGGACTA
>CAIMUD010000018.1 GCA_903844585.1 uncultured Actinomycetes bacterium
AGATGGTGCAAAGGCTGTTATCTGTGCATCAACAGGAAATACAAGTGCAAGCGCTGCTGCATATGCAACTAAAGCAGGAATGATTTCTGCGGTACTCATACCAGCAGGCAAAATTGCAACAGGAAAGTTAGCGCAGGCTGTGATTCATGGTGCGCAGATACTTCAAGTTGCTGGAAATTTTGATGACTGTCTAAATCTTGCCCGTGATCTTTCAGATAAATTTCCAGTCGCGCTAGTAAATAGCGTTAATCCTTACCGAATCGAAGGGCAGAAAACTGCAGCCTTTGAAGTTGTGGACGCACTCGGCGATGCACCAGATATTCACGCACTTCCAGTAGGCAATGCAGGAAATATCACTGCATATTGGCGAGGATATAAGGAATACCGTAACGATCGAATTTCAAGCAAGCTTCCACAAATGTGGGGATTTCAAGCTGCCGGAGCTGCGCCCCTTGTTAAAGGAAAACCAGTTCTAAAGCCAGAAACAATCGCAACTGCGATTCGTATTGGGAATCCGGCTTCATGGCACCAAGCAGTTGATGCACGCGATTCATCTGGCGGACTCATCGACTCTGTTACAGATAAAGAAATTCTTGCTGCCTACGCACTCGTTGCTGGAAAAGAAGGCGTGTTTGTCGAACCGTCAAGTGCAGCAGGAATTGCAGGCCTTATTAAATATAAGAAGGCTGGAAAACTTCCAAAGGGTAAGCGCATCGTAATTACAGTGACAGGACATGGCCTGAAAGATATTTCTTGGGCACTTGAAGCATTTGCAAAACCTAAGATTGTTAAAGTTAACGCCGCTGCTGCAGCAAAAGCACTAGGACTCAAGAAATAAAATGACTAAGCCAACTTTTAAAGCCAACCCAATTCAGGTACAGGTTCCTGCTTCAAGTGCGAACTTAGGCCCTGGATTTGATTCTTTTGGATTAGCACTTGGAATGCACGATCGTTATGTTGCGCAGATTCTTGACGATACTGGACTCGATATCGATGTTGCTGGTGAGGGCGCCGATGAGTTACCTCGTAATGAAAAGAATTTACTCGTAAAAGCTATGAACAAAGGTTTTGATTTTCTTGGTGGAAAGCCAAAAGGAATTGCAGTCCGTGCTTTAAATGTGATTCCTCATGGTCGAGGCCTTGGATCATCGGCGAGTGCGATTGTTGGTGGACTTGTACTTGCACGTGCACTTGTTCTAACAGGTAGCGACAAGATGAGCGATGAAGCCCTCTTAAATATTGCAACTGAGATGGAAGGCCATCCGGATAATGTTGCAGCAGCACTTTTTGGTGGTGCGACAGTTGCATGGCAAGAGGACCGCCATGGTAAAAACGTTGCACAATCAATTTGTTTGAGCGTCGATACACGCATTCGTGCAATTGTTTTTATTCCTTCAACTGCGGTTGCAACATCAAAAGCTCGAAAAATGCTTCCTGAATCGATTCCACATAAAGATGCTGCGAGAAATTCAGCGAACGCTGCACTTTTGGTGCATGCACTTACTCTCAGGCCAGACCTGCTCTATCGCGCGACTGAAGATTTCTTACACCAAAGTTATAGAAGTGAAGCAATGCCCGCTTCATTTGAGCTTCTGACAAAACTTCGCGCCGCAGGTGTTGCAGCTTTCATCTCTGGTGCGGGTCCATCTGTAATGGTTTTACACACAGGAAATGAATCCGATGTTGCTGAATTAATTAAGTCAGCAGGATCTAAATTTGAGGCAAAACCCCTTGAAATTTCGCCTACTGGAGCCATCCTTATCTAGCTTTGCGCGCTAGCTAGAGGGGTGCTACCCTTTAACCATCTGCACAGCCGGAAGTCACGGCGTAAGAAGCGCAGAGAATCAGAAAAAACCACAGGCTATTTTCCTTTGCGAGTAAGTCGTAAGGCTAAAGCCCCAAATGAAAGAAACACATGACTGAAAAAGAACCAGTTCGTTCAAGTAGTCCAGAGCTTGCAGCGATGTCACTTCCGAAACTGAAGGAAGTAGCTAGTCAACTTGGCATCGACGGAGCAGCAAAACTTAAGAAGGACTCACTTGTAACTGCAATTGCAGATCTGCAGGCATCAAACCGCGAAGCAGCCAAGGCTGAACGCGAAGCACGCCGCGAAGCACGCAATGCAAAGAAGAATTCAAATCGTGAACCAAGCGCTGCAAATGAAGGCGATGACGACGACAACGACTCATTTGATAATTCATCGAGCAACTCAGGCGGAAATGACCGCGGAGATCGCTTTGGCGGTCGTCGTGGTCGAGATCGCAATCGTGGTCGAGATCGCAATCGTGATCGCGGTCCTCGTGAAGAACGCGAGCCAGTTATTACTGAAGACGATGTATTAGTTCCAGTAGGCGGCCTCGTCGACATTATGGATAACTATTCATTTATCCGAACAGGTGGATACCTTCCTGGCCCTAACGATATTTACGTCTCGCAACAGCAAGTTCGTAAATTTGGACTTCGCAAAGGTGATGTTGTTACGGGACAAGTTCGCCAAGCACGTGAAGGTGAACAGCGCCAGAAATACAACCCACTTATTACTCTGGAGACTATTAACGGTTCTACCGTTGAGGACGCGCGCGGTCGCGTTGAATTTGGCAAACTCGTACCTCTATATCCGCAAGAGCGTCTACGCCTTGAAACTGAAGCAAATATTCTTACAACTCGAGTTATCGACTTAATTGCACCAATAGGTAAGGGCCAACGCGGACTGATTGTTTCGCCTCCGAAGGCTGGTAAGACAATGGTTCTGCAATCAATTGCAAACGCAATCACAACAAATAACCCTGAGTGTCACTTAATGGTTGTTCTAGTTGATGAGCGTCCTGAAGAAGTTACAGATATGCAGCGCTCAGTAAAGGGTGAAGTTATCGCTTCAACATTTGATCGACCTGCAGATGACCACACAACAATTGCCGAGCTAGCAATTGAGCGCGCAAAGCGCCTTGTTGAACTTGGACATGACGTGGTTGTTCTACTCGATTCGATTACCCGTCTAGGCCGTGCGTACAACATTGCCGCTCCTGCTTCAGGTCGAATTCTTTCTGGTGGTGTTGATTCTGCTGCTCTCTATCCACCAAAGAAGTTCTTCGGAGCTGCTCGTAATATCGAAAATGGTGGATCACTTACAATTCTTGCAACTGCACTTGTTGAAACTGGATCAAAGATGGAT
>CAIMUD010000019.1 GCA_903844585.1 uncultured Actinomycetes bacterium
CGCAGCTGATTGGCTAAATCAATTCCGTTAGGGCCTTTACCTAAGTTGTAATCCAAGACAGCAACATCTGGTCGATGGCTCTTTGCATATTCAATGGCATCTTTCACAAACGATGTGTCATAGACGATATTGAGGCCTTTGCCTTCAAGGGCAGCCTTAACAGTCGAACGAGTGAACTCGTCATCTTCGACCATCATCACTGATTGCTTAATTTTGCTTCCCATCGTTAGAGCTCCATCGCCATGGTGAGCTTAAATTCTGTTCCAGATTCTATGCGAGTGATGGACCACCTGCCATCTGAAGCTAGATTGAAGATACGCGTACCAAGCCCATATCTGCGATCAGATTCGCGAGGAGCGATGATTGCATTATCAATAGCCACAATCTGAATTTCCCTATCGCCTGCTTTCATCACCCGTAGTTCAATTTTCTGTGATTTTCCGTGGCGCATTGAGTTTGAGACAAGTTCTTCAATAACTTCACCCAGATCATGCACTCGCTCATTCCGCACTGACTTCAACTCTTGGTCAATCTGAAGATCAATATCTAGTAACCCAAACCAAGGGTCAAGTCGTGAACTGACTTCAGTTTGGAGGTCGGTGTCTAATTGCTCAAACTCAGCATCAGGGTTCTTTAGCAGTTTGAGGAGTGAGTCAACTGCAGCATTGAAGGTTTGAGTATCTCCAGATTGAGTTGCAGTCTCTAGTTTCAGAGCAGTTGCAGCCAGGCGTGTGAGGATCTTTCCATGAATGAAGATCGCCCATCGGTGTGAAAGTGCATGAGAGAACTCATCACTGACAACCTTTGTCACAGCTTCTTGCAGGGCTGCACTTGCCTGGAGTTCATCATTACGGATTAGCTCTAATGAACGAGGATGGAGCACTTGAAGCACTTTAACAAAGATGTAGTAAGAAATCGGAAAAATTAATCCAGTAATATAGATCGGATACTTCTCAGTTGGATCAGGATTAATCACCTGTCCAAGAAGATTGGAAATCATGGGCAAGAAACCTGTGAGATAGATAAGTATTGATGAATTTCTGAGTGCATGAGGTGAATTACTAGCAAGCGCCTTAGAGATGACGTGAGCTGCAGCGGTAATTGTTAGAATCATGATTGGGTAAGAAATCAGCGCCTCAGTGAGTGTGGAGTAATTGATAATTGGCGGTGTAATAAGTGCAAGCAAAACTAGTGCATAAGCGCGCCTGGTAAGCGGTGCACTGCGCGCGGTCGTGGCATAGAGAATCCTGAATTGCTTGATGAGCAGACTAACGGATCGAAAATTTTGGCCAAGAATCTTTGATCCCTGTTGTTCTGATCCAAAAGTCTCAAGTTTCATGGATAGTTTGCGAAGATCATCACCTAAGAGATGCGGTTGAATCGCTTGATTTTCTGCAGCAAGGTTGCCTGATCTATTTCTTACTTGAGAAATTGACTCAATTAGAGCATTGCACGATGTAGTTAATTCGCGCCGGATTTGGTCTTGAAGACCCACCCGGATAGTGACAAATTCATCAGACTTTCTGCCTCGGGCACGGGTAGCAATAATGAGTCGCTGCTCATATTCCTTAAAGTGGTGGAAGATTTCTGATCGCAAACTTCCAACGATGATGAAAGCTGGGAACCAGAAACAACCCTGAAGTAAAATGATGCCGACTCGACGTTCTGCGCCCACAAGTTCGACGCCGAGTGCTGGGCCCATAAATCTATGAATGAAATCGCCAAGGCCGATCACCAGGGTCCCAGTTATGGCAAGTGTGCGGTAATTCAGCTCAGTTTTCTTGAGTCTAATAAATAGGCGAGAGAGTAAAGATGACAAGATCACCATCAAAATGGTGTGAAGGACTCGCAAAATGATGAGGTTTCGAAGACTGCTGTACTGATCTTTTGAAAGCTGAGTTGTAAAGACGGAGAACTCAACAATGATGATGCCAAGTGGTACTAGAGAGAAATCAATCTTATATTTGTCCTCTGAGCGAAGTCCTTGTAGAAGTGAGCGCATAGCTATTTGACTGCGACTTTCCCTTGGTGCCACATTCGCACAGCAACGACTCGAGGATTGACGCTGGGATCACCATTAACGCCAAGGGCTGCAAAGGTGCGCTGAATCAGAGCTTCAGCTGCTCGCAAGGTAATTCCACGTGCTTCTGCAATGGATGCATTCGATAGGCCATCTGCAATCATGCGAAGGATTTCAGCCTGGCTAGATGTAATGGTGATCTTCTCATCACTTGCCATGACTGAACTCTGGAAGTTTCCTGTCTTGCTAATTGATTCCTCCAGCGCTGAAACAAGGTTCTGCATCGATTGAAGCTGAGACTTCACAATATAAACAGTGGGGTCTGGAATTCGAGAGGCATCGTTAATCGCAAGTTCGGGGGAGGC
>CAIMUD010000020.1 GCA_903844585.1 uncultured Actinomycetes bacterium
GAAATCTAAAATCGAGTGCTCCATAGCTGGAAGATCGATTTGTGCAGGAATCTGGCGAAATGTCATAAGAGGGGGAGTCTAATCGAGGGGGCCCACTGCTTCGCTCTAAAAATTGCGAGCCTAATCCTCGTGGCAGAGTTGGAAAGGGCGGTCAATGTCGCATAAGGTGCGCGGCGTGCCAGCGAAAAAGAAAGCTCATGCCAAGAAAGCAGTAGCCAAAAAGGCTCCTGCAAAGAAGGCCGCTGCGAAAAAAGCCCCTGCTAAGAAAGTTGTGGCCAAGAAAGTTGTGGCCAAGAAAGCACCAGCAAAAAAATCTGCGGTAAAAAAGAGCCCAACAAAGAAGAGCATTCCTGTAAAGAAAGTTCCTGGTCGTCCATTTCCTTCAAAAGCAGGCAAAACAACTCTTACGGTTGATGAAAAATCTCAAACAGTAAGTGTCTCAACCGTTGTTGCCCCAGTTGTAGCCCCCGTTGTGGAAGAGCGCCGATTGGTTATGCCACCTCCTGCTCGCCCCACAAAGAGTGGAAAGAAAGTTGCACCACTTAAGCCAATCAAGGCAGCGCCAACACCAGTTACTGCTGGCGCAAGTGAAACGCCTTGGACTGCAGCCGAACTCAAGGCAGTTAAGAGTGAAATCACAAAAGAGCTCGTTCGTTTGAGAGCCGAGCTTTCACTCGTAGAAGTTGAGATGGAAGAACTCATTGCAGCTTCTGGCGAAGGTGCCGGCGATGATCAAGCAGATTCAGGAAATAAGACTTTTGAACGTGAACATGAAATGTCTCTTGTCATTAACGCTCGTGACTTAGTCCTTCAGACTGAGCGCGCACTTGAAAGAATCGAAAGCAAGTCCTACGGCAATTGTGAAGAATGTGGAAATGCAATCGGAAAGGCTCGCCTTCAAGTATTTCCTCGCGCAACTCTCTGCATGATATGTAAGCAGAAGGAAGAGCGGCGCTAAATGCGCCGAATATTTTTTATCGGCTGGTTTATCTGGCTTATTGATTTTGCAACAAAAGTCTGGGCGCAAAACACGCTCTCAACTCGCGAACCAGTCAAACTCATCGGCAATTTTTTGCAGCTAACATATTTACAAAATTCAGGAGCGGCTTTCAGTTTGGGAACAAGCGCCACTATTATTTTTTCATTTGTAGCACTAGCCACGGCAACAACTATTACGTACTATGCAAATCGCATCACTTCAAAGGGTTGGGCGCTAGTGATGGGTTTAGTTCTTGGCGGAGTATTTGGGAATCTAACCGATCGAATTTTTCGTCAGCCAGCCTTCTTGCGTGGGAGAGTAATTGATTGGATTCAATTACCGCATTGGCCAGTCTTTAACATTGCAGATAGTGCAATCGTTATCGCTGCCTGTATCGCAGTTTTTCTTTCAGCACGTAACATCACACCTATCGCGAGAGAGATATAAATGGAACGCGAACTACGAATACTCAGTGTGCCTGAAGGGGTTGCAGGCGAACGCATAGATAGCGCGCTCACCCGCGTTCTTGGACTTTCGCGTACAGCCATTGTTCGCCTACTAGATGACGGTGATATAACTTCTGACGGAAAAGCGATGGGTAAATCTGAACGAGTGGCTGCAGGTCAAGTCATTGAAGTACTTCTGCCACTTCCAATCAATCAGGATCCGATTCCACTCACACCATTGGATGGTTTGACTGTGGTGTATCACGATGAAGACATCATTGTTATTGATAAACCTGTTGGATGCGCCGCGCACCCAAGTCCAGGATGGACTGGCCCGACAGTTGTAGGCGCACTTACTGCAGCAGGATTTACAATCTCAACATCAGGTCCAGCAGAGCGTGCAGGAATTGTTCATCGCCTAGATGTTGGAACAAGCGGACTGATGATTGTTGCAAAATCAGATCGTGCATACACAACTCTGAAAGAGATGTTTCGTAGTCACGATGTCATCAAGATTTATCACGCACTTGTTCAGGGGCATATGGATCCATCGACTGGAACAATTGATGCACCAATTGATCGCCATCCAAGAGAGGACCATAGATTT
This sequence comes from uncultured Actinomycetes bacterium, assembly GCA_903844585.1. Next base: position 2,033 of record CAIMUD010000020.1, read on the forward strand.
GCAGTGGTAGCAGAGGGCAAAGAATCAATTACTCACTATGAGGTAATCGAATTTTATAGGGCTGTCTCACTTGTAAAAATCGAACTCGAAACCGGTCGTACACATCAGATTCGAGTTCACTTCTCTGCGCTTAACCATCCTCTTGTGGGAGACACCACATATGGAGCAGATCCTGTACTTGGCAAGAAACTTTTGATGTCTAGACCCTGGCTTCACGCAATAGAACTTCAATTCAAGCATCCTGTTACAAAAGTTCCCATGAATTTTCACGCTCCATATCCACCTGACCTTCAGGCTTGTTTGGCGTTGCTTTCCGACCCTGTAACTCCGTAACGACTAGCCTCTCCAACTGTGAGCGAGCAGAACACAACAGGTAGCCCAAAAGGCTCTAAAGACTCTTTTGTACATCTGCACGTACACACTGAATATTCAATGCTCGATGGCGCAGCGCGTATCGGGGACCTAGTAAATGAAGTAGCTCGCCAAGAAATGCCTGCAATTGCAATGACTGATCATGGCAATGTTTTTGGGGCATTTGATTTCTATAAGCAAGCAACTAAAGCTGGCGTAAAACCGATTATCGGAATTGAAGCCTACGTCGCACCAGAATCTCGCCATGAAAAAAAGCGCGTGCAATGGGCAAGCGGTGGTGAAGACGATGTCTCTGGCGGCGGCGCCTATACGCATATGACAATACTTGCTGAAAATAACCATGGCCTTGGCAATCTTTTTAAACTTTCTTCTCTTGCATCTCTTGAAGGTTATTACTACAAGCCTCGTATGGATCGCGAGCTTCTCTCCAAATATGCAGACGGTCTTATTGCAACCACTGGTTGTCCTGGTGGTGAAATCCAAACGCGCTTGCGTATGGGCGCATATAAAGAGGCGCTACAGGCTGCCAGTGATTACCGAGACATATTTGGTGAACACAATTTCTTTCTCGAAGTCATGGACCACGGAATCGATATTGAGAAAAGAGTCCAAGCCGATCTCCTCAAACTCGGACGCGAACTCAAACTCCCGCTACTAGCAACGAACGATCTTCATTACACATTCCATGAAGATGCAGCTGCACACGAGGCTTTGCTCTGCGTTCAATCTGGCTCAACGCTTGCAGACCCTAAGAGATTTAAATTTGATAACGATGAGTTTTATTTGAAAACTCCGGCTCAGATGCGCGAAATCTTTAAAGATATTCCTGAAGCTTGTGACAACACTCTTCTCATTGCCGAGCGATGCAACGTAAAACTTCGCGAAGGTGAAAATCTTATGCCGGCCTTTGGAGTACCGGCAGGGGAAAGCGAAGATTCATGGCTACGCAAGGAAGCAGTTCGTGGCCTCCTTGAACGCATGGGCGAAAGAGCAACAGAGGCGCATCGTGCACGACTTAATTACGAACTCGATGTGATGATCAAGATGGGATTTCCTGGATACTTTTTGGTTGTTGCAGATCTTGTGGCCCATGCTAAGAAAGTTGGCATTCGAGTTGGCCCAGGCCGTGGATCAGCTGCTGGTTCGCTAGTCGCATATGCACTTGGAATCACCGGACTTGATCCGATTGAACACGGGTTGTTGTTTGAACGATTCCTCAACCCAGAGCGTATCTCTATGCCAGATATTGACTTGGACTTCGACGAACGCCGTCGTTCGGAAATGATTCGTTATGCAACTCTTAAATACGGTGAAGATCGAGTCGCACAGATCATTACTTATGGAACTATCAAATCTAAGCAATCTATTAAAGATTCAACGCGAGTCCTTGGTTATCCATACGTCATTGGCGAAAAACTTACAAAGGCACTTCCACCATCAGTCATGGGAAAAGATATTTCCCTTACAGGTGTATTTGATGTTAAAGATCCTCGCTACGGCGAGGCTGGAGAATTTCGTCAACTCTACGAAAGCGACCCTGATTCCAAGAGGGTCGTTGATTTGGCAAAAGGCCTGGAAGGCTTAAAGCGTCAATGGGGAGTGCATGCAGCTGGAGTAATTCTTTCACGCGAACCTCTGCTTGATGTCATTCCTATTCATCGCCGTGAAGCAGATGGAGCAATCATTACCCAATTCGATATGGGCGCTTGCGAATCAACTGGGCTGCTTAAGATGGACTTTCTTGGCCTACGAAATCTTTCAGTTTTAGATGATGCTCTTCTCAATATAAAAGAGAATCAAAATATTGATGTTGTACTTGAGGATTTACCTTTAAGTGATCAGAAAACTTTTGAACTACTTTCGCGCGGAGATACTCTCGGTGTATTCCAGCTCGATGGTGGCCCGATGCGCGCACTACTTCGAAGCATGTCACCTGATTCGTTTCAAGATATCTCGGCGGTGATTGCACTTTATCGCCCTGGACCAATGGGTGAAAACGCACATAACAACTATGCAGACCGTAAAAATGGGCGCAAACCTGTCGAACCAATTCATCCAGAACTTTCAGAACCTCTTGCAGAAATTTTGGGGGATACCTACGGCCTCATTGTTTATCAGGAGCAGGTAATGGCAATTGCGCAAAAGGTTGCCGGATTCTCACTTGGTCGTGCAGATTTACTACGTAAAGCGATGGGTAAGAAGAATAA
>CAIMUD010000021.1 GCA_903844585.1 uncultured Actinomycetes bacterium
CCAGTAGATAAAGATCTCTACGAACTCGAAGGCGCAGAAGCTGCTGCAATTAAGCAGGTTCCAGGTTCACTTGATGAAGTTTTGGATAACTTGGAAAACGATCATGACTTCCTAACTAAGGGAAATGTCTTTGCTCCAGATTTAATCTCAACTTGGATTGATTTCAAACGTAAAAATGAAGTTGACTACGTACGTCTTCGTCCGCATCCAGCTGAATTTGAGCTTTATTACGACATCTAAAAAGTAGTTACCAAACCCCCGCTAGTTTTCTGGCGGGGGTTTTGTTTTCTCCCCTAGCTCCATCCTTACTCTAGAATCCTTTTATGTTCTTAGAGTTGCTCGTAGCCGCATTCTTTATCTTCGTTGGGATTGAAATTCGCGGAACCTTGACTCATATCAAGGAAGTTGCCTTGCCCGCGATTGCAGCCCTCGGTGGCATGCTTTTTCCGGCGACACTTTTCTTTATATTTTCCAAAGATCACCAGGCGTGGGCGGCGACAATGCCAACCGATATAGCACTTGCTTTGGCTGTGGTTGCCTTGCTTGGCAAAAGTTTCTCACCTGCCGTACGAATTTTTCTCTTAACGCTGGCGGTTTCAGATGATTTGTTCTCACTTATTGCTTTGGCGATTTTCTACACCGACAAACTAGATCTACTTCATGGCGCAGCAACTCTCGGGGCTGCTGCTTTTGGGATTGTTATTGCTTCATTCGGGAAATTTCCGGTTGCTCGTGTCATACAAGTTATGACACCCGTGGTGACATATGCGATTATCCCGATTTATGTAGTTGCAAAATTAAGCGAAGGAATAACAGTTTCTGCCATTACCTCGGGTACCACATGGACATTTATCGCAGCTCGAATTCTTGGAAAAGTAATCGGGATTACCCTATTTGCCTACATCGCCAGTTCATTTCGGATTCCACTCTCGATAGAAATCAAACATGTAGCGGGGATTGGGTGGTTAAGTGGAATTGGTATGACTGTCTCGCTGGTGATAGCCGACATCGCACTAACTTCCGAAGTTGCAATCGCTCAAGTGCGAGCAGGGCTAGTAATTGGCGCTTTAATTTCTGGAGCTATTGGCTATCTCTGGTTTAAGCGCTTTCCTGCTTCCTAATATCGCTGCGGCATATTGCCCAATATCCAATCCCACCGATTGCTAACGAGATTCCAACACCCACATTTGAATATGCCCAAGGCCCAGACTTGCCCCCAATAACCCACAAGAAATAGCCCTGCCACCCAAGCCATGGCGCGAATGAATTTGTGACAAAACCCCAACCAATGGCCGTTCCGAATACGACTAAAGCTATCGATTTCCTATTCCACGATTTGTAGATTCCATCGATTCTGTATAAATCTCTCTCATTAAAAGATTTTTTACGTAATAGAACATCTGTTACAAAAATAGCTGACCATACGGCAATCGGAACACCGAGAGTGATGAGAAAACCTTGGAATGGAATAAAGAAATTTGGCGCAAACCAGACAATATAAATAGTTCCAACTAGCATGATGAGCGCGTCAATCGAAGCTGCGATATGACGCTTAACTGGAAGCCCAATTGAGATCAGAGTCAGACCAGATGAGTAGAGATCAAGGATTGCTCCGCCTACAAGCCCTAGAATCGCAATCAGTGCAAACACTGCAAGAAACCATGTTGGAAGAAGAGTCGTGAGAGCACCGATGGGATCTGTTGCTATTGCCGTTGATAAATCTTTACTACTTCCCGCAAGTAGCGCACCGTAAATAACAAGGATGATTGGCACAATGGATGCACCGAATACTGTCCAACCAACCACAGCTTTACTTGATGTTTTTCTAGGTAGGTAACGGGAGTAATCGGCTGCTGAATTAACCCAACCAAGTCCGATACCTGTTACGCCAAATATGAGCGCACCAACTACTGCTGCGACCGAGCCGCTAGGAACTGTTTGGACTACCTCCCAATTGACGCTATTTATTGTAAGAACGATATAAATAAGTGTTGCAAAAATGGTGATTGTGGTTAAGTACCTCTGAATCTTCATAATTGCAGAATGGCCAAGTACGCCGCCAGCGATAGTCAGTGATAACGCAACAACAAATCCGGCAATCATCGCAACATTTCTATCAACACTTCCGAGTCTTTGGAAAATTGTTCCAGTTGCAAGTGTGGCAAGTGAGACTAGAACTGTTTCCCACCCTACGAATATCGCATAGGACAAAAGCCCAGGAAATATATTTCCTTTCACGCCAAATGCAGCTCTCGATAGAACCATCGTTGGGGCGTTAGATTTCTTTCCTGCCAATGAGCTAAAGCCAACTAGCAAAAAGGAAAGTGCTGTGCCGACTACTGCCGCAAAACTTGCTTGCCAAAACGAAATGCCAAAGCCGAGAAAGAATGCTCCATAAGAAAGAGCAAGAAGTGAAACATTTGCTCCGCACCAGGGCCAGAAAAGATCTGAGGCTCTGCCGCCCCGTTCACTTTCTGCGACGACATTTGTACCGTTTAATTCAAGATTAATCTTCAGATTTTCCTCTGCGATACAACAAGAATCCAAGAGTTCCGACAGCTGCTACTAAACCAGCCACAATAAAAAATTCTTCATCGCGGACAAGCGACTCGTCACCTTCTTGGTCTTCTTCATGCGAGTAAATAGTTGGTTTTGGTTTTTCACCTGGATTGAGATCATCTCCAGCAAAAGTGACGGGTGAGCCCAAAAGTGCAAGCGCAATTCCTACGGGCGCTCCTAAAGCTGCAATCTTCCTCATGGTTTGCTAAAGGTATCAAGTAAAGCTTCGATAAAGGTATCGCCGCCCACCGTATTTGGGGCAGAATGAGCTTCGACGGAGAGGTCGAGAGTAAATGCCACAAGATGTAACGGTTGCCACACGGGAGTTAACTCCATTCGAGCAATTAGTGCTTGGGCTGCTCTGCCAAGGAAAATCGAATTCGGCAATCGCTCATGAAACTTCACATACTGAAAAAGTAGTCGAAAATACAATAAGCCGATCTGCAAAAGCATTTAATATCTCTTCTACTGGAGATACAAACATTCGCGTTTTGTTGGCGCTGGCATTTCGCGCGCATTATGGTGACATTGCTTTAGACCGCGTTGGCATTCCATGTCTGCACTTTGGAATCGATGGCGAAGGTAGATCAGTGTGTAATCGAGAAGTTCACTAAAGCCTCCCAATATCTGGGTATTAGTAATCTGAAACACAGAAATATTGGTGCCAGCACTCACGCCTTTCTATGAAGTGCCAGCACTCAGTAATTTCTAATTTCACTTATATATCGCAAGCGATACTTCTTCTGTACCTAAAAGTTAGGTGCAATAAAAGGAGAGAAGTAAATAATGAAGCGCAAGATTTTCGACAAAATTGTGACTGCTGTAGGTTTCGGACTCGCGGTATTTCTATTCGTAGCCGCTGGCCTGCTTAACTGGGGATCTGGTTTCGCCAAAGATTCAGTAACTACTCAACTCGCAAATCAGAACATTTCTTTTCCGGCAGTTGAAGGAATGCCTCCTGCAACCAAAGATGCCCTTGCAAAATGGGCAGGGATGCAAGTTACAACTGGCGAGATGGCTCGAGATTACTCAGATAAGTTCATCTGGGAACATATGAAGGGCGCATCCATGGGCGCTGTTGGTAAGCCAGCAACATATTCCGAAGTTTCAGGAATGTATTTGGGCCTAGTTCAAGGCGGAAGCACAGATACAGCACAAATTGCAAAGCTTGCAGATTTACGTCAAACACTTTTCATGGGCAACACTCTCCGCGGGATGCTTCTTGAGGCTTATGCCTTCGGAACGCTCGGCACTATTGCGGGTTACGCAACTATTGCTTCAGTTATTGGTGGACTAATAGCGCTCTTTCTATCAATTGCAGGGTTGCTACATATTCGCCGCACTCCAGATAGCGCGACGATCTAACCCTCAACTCTCCGTGAGGGAGTAGGGAAAATCCCCCCGATTTTTCGGGGGGATTTTCTGATTCACGCACCAATATTTTCAATAAAGTTACGACTCGCCTAGAAACAACGCAGGCGTTAAAAACCTACCCCGTAACCTAGATATCGCCTTCCCCGCAATTACGGCGCGCGCTTTGCGCACCTTGAGGGAAGGATCCACATGTCACTACTTTCATGGAAGCTACATGGAAATGGCAAAACAATCTCAGCAGGCGAAGTAGTTTCAACAGATGAACGCCTTACTTGGCCACGCACGGTCGGTGTTGGTCTACAACATATCGCCGCAATGTTTGGAGCGACTTTCCTTGTTCCAATCCTTACAGGTTTCCCCGCAACAACCACGTTGCTCTTCTCAGGTATCGGAACGCTTCTATTCCTTGTCATTACCGGAAATAAAGTTCCAAGCTACCTCGGTTCATCTTTTGCATTCTTAGGACCAATTGCTGCGGCAATGGGTGCGCAGAAAAATATGTCAGCAGCACTTGGTGGAATTGTTTTCACTGGCGTAGTTCTTGCCATCATCGGCTTTATTGTTAAAAGCGCTGGTATCGGTTGGGTCAACTGGCTATTGCCTCCTGTCGTAACAGGAACAATTGTTATGGTCATCGGTCTAAACCTTGCAGGCGCAGCGAAAAATAACTTTCAGGGTGTCATTGGTGGTCAAGTAGTTCAGCCTCACGCTGCTCGTCTTGGAATTATCACCCTCGTAGCGATTGCGCTCATTGCAGCCCTCTCCAAAGGCTTCCTTGGTCGCATCAGTATCTTCCTCGGTTTCGTAGTTGGTTACATCGTTGCCGCAATCATGGGTGATGTTCATACCGAAGCAATCACAGCAGCTAAATGGATTGCTGCACCAACATTCACAGCACCAACATTTGCTGTAAGCACGATGGTCCTCTTTTTACCTGTGGTACTTGTTCTCATTGCAGAAAATGTTGGCCACGTTAAAGCTGTATCGGCTATGACCGGCAAAAATCTTGATAACCAAATGGGTAATGCACTTCTCGGTGACGGAATTTCAACAACCCTAGCTGGGTTCGGCGGCGGATCAGGAACGACTACATATGCTGAGAACATCGGCGTTATGGCTGCGACACGCGTTTATTCAACAGCTGCCTATTGGGTAGCTGGCGTTGGCGCAATTGTTCTCGGTTTCTCACCTAAGTTTGGTGCAGTTCTTAGCTCAACTCCTCTTGGAGTTCTGGGTGGAGTCTCAACTGCGCTCTTTGGAATGATCGGTGTTCTCGGTGCACGTATTTGGATTGAGGGTCGCGCTGACTTTTCAAATCCAATTAACTTGCTCGTCGTAGCATCATCGCTGATTATCGGTATAGCTGATTACTCCTGGACAAAAGGTGACTACACCTTTACAGGAATCGTAAATGCAACCCTTGTTGCAGTTATTGGGTACCGAGCACTTCACGCAATTGCAAAGTCGCGTGGTAATTAACACGCTGAAATAGTTAATCTATAAAGGGCGGGAGGCAAACCTCTCGCCCTTTATAGTTGACACATGGTTATTCCATCCCGGCTCGTCGAATACATCATCGCCGCGATGATCATCATTTTGGCTCCAGGACCAAGTGTTCTATTTGTTATAGCTAGAGCAATTGCTTGGGGACGAAGGATCGCAGTATTTACGGTTCTAGGAAATGTCACTGGTGCTTTTGTACTTTCTTCACTTGTAGCAATCGGCCTTGGACCAATCCTGTCGAAGTGGCATATTGCTTATGTCGCAGTGCAATGGCTCGGCGGCGCTTATCTTGTCTACTTGGGAATTGATGCAATCAAGAAAAGAAAATTGCATGCGGCAGATATGCGAAACCAAGGGCCCATCGAACCAACCATTAAGAGATGCATACGTGATGGTTTTTGGGTTGGTGTGTTAAATCCAAAAGGTTTAGTCTTCTATGCAGCGGTACTGCCACAGTTTGTTGACATCGATCGTGGTCAGGTCACCCTGCAACTCTTATTCCTGGGTGGACTTTTCTCAGTTCTTGCATTTATATCCGATGGCTCATGGGGTTTGTTAGCCGGTACAGCAAGGCAATGGTTATCTGGAGATCCAGCGCGTTTGGAGAAATTACGTGCAACGGGTGGATTAGTGATGATTACTTTGGGCGCGCTTGTGATTGCTTTTGCTCTGCGTGATTTAATCGCACAATGAAAGTACTTCAATGAGTAAAAGCATTATTCGTCCAGATAAACCCGCGAGAAATACAATCGCGCCTTCTGATTTAACTTTTGGACTTTCCACCTGTAAGCGTTGTCTCTGGATTAAATACTGGTTCAAAATCACCATGCCCGGACAATTTCCATTAGTGAAACCTCTTTCGACAGCGCAAGAAGAACATTTTCGTCGCGCTTCGATGCCTGACTTAGATCCAACTCTTGCACCAGGTGTTGTTAAGCAATGGGGTCAATGGGTTAAGAGTCAACCGATTGTCATCGATGGGAAAGAAACCGGTTTCCAAATTCTTGGAATTTACGATCTATTAGCCCACTATGACGATGGCAG
>CAIMUD010000022.1 GCA_903844585.1 uncultured Actinomycetes bacterium
ACAGCAACTGGGTTGTTCTTGCCGTACTTGGCACGGAAAGCATTGTCATTTGCGATATCTGGGATGCTCATAACATGGACATCGCCATTTGTTAGTCCAGCCTTGTCGGCGAATGTTCCAGTTGTTGTCTTCTTACCGACATACATAAACAACTGACTGTCAGTAGCAGAACCATCTTCGTTGCCCATAACAACCGTATTAATTCCCGGCTTTAGATTCGGCATTAAATTTTCCCACGATGCAAGCCCCATTCGAGGAAGTTGAATTCCATGGCCATCCATGTCGAATGCGAAGCCGCGTGCATATCCACTATCGCCATCTTCTTCACCACTCAGGAATACGCCACCTTCGTAGCCGTACGTAGTCGCGCCATCCTTAAAAGCAAGCTTTCCAGCTTGGACCAAAGTTGCTGAACAGAATCGTGAGATATTCCAATCCAAACCTTTAGTTGTTCCCGTCGGTGCTCCGCCTACTGGAGTATCGCCATAGGCACCAGTGGTGTAGTTGTAGTACTTGATATCTTTGATGAAGTTTTTAGCTGATGTGATTCGGCCCTTGTTAGTAACATTGAACTCGGTAATTGATACACCCCATTGCGAACTCGAGGATTTTGAAAGTTGAGCGAGGGGTGAATATGAGGGTATTTCGTGTACTGAGAGAAGGGTTATGTCACCAGCCGCGTTTTTATAGGCGCCCATTCCATCGGGAATCCCTCGAACTACAGTGTTTGTGAGTTTGTCACCCGCATAGGCCATCGGCTTGATGCTTACGCCAGCGGCAACTGGCAAGATGTAATTAGGCTTAAGCGAGGCGGAATACGCCACGCCTCCGGAAACGGCGACTGCTAATACTGAGATTACAGCGCCAATCTTTAGGCTTTTTTTCATTAGATACCAATCTTGCGTTCCCAATAGGGGTGAGAATCTCTCACGTGCGCAAGTTAGTGCTGTCGTTTAACCAACTGGCAAATTTAGGGTTTCGGTATAGCGAATTTCAGACTCTTGAATATTAATTTTTTGTGAACGAAGGCTCCAAAATCCCAAGTGAAAGTACACGTTCTAACGTCGCCATAGCGCTAATTAATTTATCTTCTTCATTTGCGCGCGATACGAGACCTACGCCAACCGGAAGACCATTTACCAATCCCATGGGAAGACATCCAATTGGAGTTCCAGCAATTGCCGGTGCCATTGATATCCACGATGCTGAAGAGTAATCATCTCCCCCGCCCAAGTTACTCTTCCAGGCAGGTGAATATGTCTCTCCAATTAAAATATCAAAATCAGCAAAGCCAGGATTTAGAACACGATTAACAGCCCAATTCAAATTCTCTTTTCGCAACTTTTCATAACTAGCGTTGCGGCCTCCAAGCACGAGTGCCTGATCAAAGAATTCTTGTCCAAAATATTGCATCTCATCGCTTGCATTATCTTTATTAAATTGAACGACATCGGATAATGAACGCACGCGAGTTCCGGCTCGCCCAGTTAGGTATGTTTCCAAATCTTCATTTAGCTCATGCATCAAAACTTGAAACTCCGCTGTTCCATCTTCATCAGTGGGCGCAGGTAGGGATAGTTCCGTAAATTCGATACGAGCGCTACTCATTTTGGAGAGAAGTTCGGCGAAGAGCTGGTTTGTTCCACCATCCTCGGTTACCCACTCTTTAACAACTGCTATGCGCAAAGGTTGTGCAGAGTCCACTGCCTTGGTGTAAATATTTCTATTGGTAAGCACATCCAATAGCGCTGCTGCTTGCGCAACCGTTTGTGCCATTGGTCCTGGCGTATCTTGGCTGGCGCTAATCGGAATCATGGCATCACGCGGAATAGATCCGACGGTCGGTTTTATCCCAACGCAACCATTTAGCGATGCTGGACAAACAATTGATCCATCTGTTTCGCTGCCGACAGCCATTGCAACTATTCCTGCACCAACAGCAGCGCCCGATCCTGAAGATGAACCTCCGGCGCTGTGCGCATGTTTCCAAGGGTTTGCAGTTAATCCACCGACTGCCGACCAACCGCTTGTTGATTTTCCTGAGCGAATGTTGGCCCATTCGGAGAGATTGGTGCTTCCAATAATTGTTGCTCCTGCGGCACGAAGTCGCTTTGCGATGGTTGAATCACGAACGACTTCAGTATCTTTTAAAGCCAGCGACCCTGCAGTAGCAGGTAGCCCAATTGCTTCAATATTATCTTTTATCAGTATCGGAATCCCAGCTAGTGGGCCTTCCTTATCGTTGAACTTAAGATCTTTACTTAGGGCAAGAACCGAATTTAGCCGGTAACCGTTGCGATCGATCTCTGCAACTTTTGCCAGAGATTCTTCAATCTTTCCAAAGGTCATTTAAGCCGAATGTGATTCTATGAAGATGCGTGAGTTTTCAA
>CAIMUD010000023.1 GCA_903844585.1 uncultured Actinomycetes bacterium
AAGCCTTCAAGTTCGTTAGGCCAACCCATTCTGCTAAATGCCGATCTCGCATTCGGGCTTGCATAAGAAACAACTCCAGAAATATCAAGACGAATAAGTCCATCTCCAACTCGAACTGCTGGATCAAAAAGTGAATTGGCATCTGCATAAGGAAAGGTTCCTTCAGAGACCATTCGATATAAATCATGAGCTATCTGTCGATACGTTAATTCGAGTCGACTTGGTTGTCGCATCAGCTCTGAATCTCTATGGCGCGAAATCACTGCAATTACATGTCCATCAAAAATAACTGGGATTGTCTCTTCTTTAATCATTAGCTCGCCAATTTTTTCTGGCTCTGTATCTCGCACAATCTCAGCCTTTGATAGAGCTTCATCAATGCGTGGCCGCGCGCCCCATGAGATTTCATCGCCAATTACATCATTGGCAAAAACTGTTGCAGATGTAGTTGGTCGAATATGAGCCACTGCAATGTAACCAGTTGGCCAACTCTTAAAGTCCTTTCGAAGCGGAACCCACATTATTAAATCTGCGAAAGATAAATCAGCCAAAAGTTGCCAATCAGCAACTAACTCTCGCAAACGATGGATCTGCTCTGTCGAAAGCGGACTCTTTCCCTCAATGTAATCTTCAATATTTGGCATTTAGATTTTTAACCTAGCCAAATCTTTAACTGGTGCGAAACCTCTTGAGTAGCAAACCAAGTGAGCTCTTCGCCACCATCTTCTACAAGGAAGATGCATTCGAGGTAATCCCACTTTGCCTTATCAATTGGCGTAATTAATCCGTCAGAATTAGTCGCAAAAGATCCTGCTGGTATTTCAAGAGCTGCAACGAGTGGAAACTTCTGACTCTCATCAGCTAACGCATCTTGGGCTGCAAACATCGAAAGCGCAAATTCCATTTCCTCCTCATTTAATTCTGAGTTTTCTGTGAGGAAATTTTCAGTCGGTGCATACAAATTCACAATTGATATATCGCCATCATCTAGCCATGCTTTTAATTCGCTTGCCGAAATCGATGTGTACCCGCGCATAGTTGCTAAGGGTATAAGAGATTAGCCAACCAATTCACTCGCAATTTCTGCTATCGATTTACGCAAGGCGCCCCGCTCATTTACCTCGCCCAATGGTTTCTGCTCATATTGGGCTTGGAGTACTCCACGCACATCCAAAGGCAACACATAAAGTGATGCCGGGCGTAGTGGAGTAACGGTGGCCATGAAGAGTTCTTCTTCGATTTCCCCTTTTCTATTTCTAACTTTGCCATTAAATACATAACCAATTTGCGCTGAGATAGCGATCTTAGCCAACGAAAGTATGAATTTTCGTAACCGTTGTTGCGGCAAAATTCCCGGCCCTGTTACAACAACTAATTGATCGCCAGAATTACAGCACCACATGGCAATCTGTGAATTCCAACGGCGATCAATCAATATATTAGAAAGATCTGAAACTGAACCAAGATCAACAATAATGAAGTCGAAGTTTTGAAGTGCCTCAAATAGATCAGCACTCAGTATCTCGAGGTTTTCATGGGTAACTTCAGCTCCGTAGATATTTTCACTAATTTGCTTCCAGGAATCGACTGAGTTGAGGTTTCTTTGGGCAAGAAGAATGGCGATTGCAGGAGCAGAATAATTAGCATCGATGAGAAGTACCTTCTTGCCAAGGTGTGCAAGTTCAAATGAATAATTAATGGCAAGCGTTGTGCAGCCACTTCCATGTCCCAGCGAGCCGAAACCAAGTACTTGTGCGCGCCTGGATTTAGCGACTGGCAATTGTGGCGCTCGAACCATTGGCGCACGAATATTTCCCCGGATTGCTTCAAGTAGATCCAATGGTCCTTTAGGTCTTGTCGTTACATCAAAGAAGTTAGAGCTCTCCCCGCTTGCCGTATCAAAACCTAGTACACGATGAAGAAGTGGCTTGAGCATATTCAAAGTTTCCTGAGAAATTCCGGGCAAGTCTGGGGAGAAAATTAATATCGATTTAGAACTTTCGGTTGTATTTATATATTCAACAAGCGCGGCTGAACTAAGAGCACGAAATGCAACGCTCCATCCCTGGCTAAAGAGTGTGCTTGCGACAAATCCTTCAAAATCAGAATCTGCAATCGCTGTAATTACGATTGGGGAAATTTTACTATCCACGCGCACGTACGATTACTAATCGACCTACACTTGTGGCACTCAATAAGGAAATTACTTGCGTTGAATCAACAGAGACTGTAATTGCAATATCATTTCCAAAATTCGAATTCTTTCTATCAACGGAGCGCAGATAGATTCCTTGTAGTACTAATTGCGGATCAGCAATTGCCTCTGAACCCATAGCCTCCGGAACCCAATAAATTGCAATCTCTTCACCCACCTGAATATCACTTGGAATATCCGAAATAGAGAGGTGCAAGGGCACTACCTGACTAGCTCGTACTTCCTGCGCACTACTCACTGCTGATTGGGCGATTAATTCTGCTTGTCCAATTGATCGAATCGCAACCTTGCCTACTGGGCTCATACGATTCTTGAGATAAAGCTCTGATGATTCTTTAAGCGATACCGATGCTCTTGTGACATCGCCACCACTGATAACTTCACCGGGCGAAATTGATCTAGCTGCAATCCAAAAATCCTCAGATGTATTACCAATTGTTGTAATCGCAATAGAGGAAACGAGTGCCGCAATCAAGAGTGATGAAGCGACGACAATTCTTTTTTGTACTACTGGTCCTTTAGTTTTCATAAACGGGAAGATATCTACTCTCCCCCAGAGACCCGTACCTGGTTTTCCACAGTCATCCTTTTAGTTGGTTCTGATTCATCTCTTTAGTTGATGGCGTGAAGCCATTCGAGAGAAATTCTTTGCTCATGACTACTGAAATCGCCAACTTTTCAACGCCAATTCGAGAAGTACTACATCTAATTTCTAGTACTGAAGATCCTGCGATGTGGAGCCATCCTGTACTCGATTTATTCGCTAAAGAGAAGAAATTTGGTGAAGTTCAAGAAGATGTAGTCCATAGAACAAAGCTCTATCTAGTACCCACAACTTTCGGTGAAGAATATGAAGACGGCGATGAACCGGTACCCACTTCTGCGCAAGATTTACCGGATATTCATATCTGGACTATGAGGTTCGCAGTCTCTGTAATAGAAATTTGGGCTGGTCGTAGACAGCCAGCTCAATTAATTTCACATTGCCATAGATTCATTTACATGGATCTACTAAAGGCGGTTGGTAGCCAGAAAGAGATTGGACGTATCAGAACCATCCATCAAAATGAGCCTCTCGATGGAATATGCGAATCAACAGTGACAGTGCGATACGGAAATCGACTGCGTGCCATGGTGATTCGTTTTGAAGGCGTTAACGAGAAGTGGCTATGTACGGAGTTGAAAATACTTTAAGCAGCGCCGTGACAACGCTTGTACTTCTTTCCAGAGCCACAAGGACATGGACTATTTCGAGAAACATCTCCCGAAGTCGTTGAGCCACTCTCGTCCGGTGATGTGTACTGAAGCGAAGTTGCTTCAGCTGGCTTGGCTTCCAATCCGGGGGCGATCAGATTAGATCCATCACCTTCCACAGTTACCTGGACATTAAATACAAGACTTGCCAGCTCTTCTTTAACAGCATCCATCATGGCTGAGAAAAGTTCATAGCCTTCGCGTTGATATTCAACGAGCGGATCACGCTGTGCCATTGCACGAAGTCCAATACCTTCTTGCAAGTAATCCATTTCGTATAAGTGTTCACGCCACTTGCGGTCAAGAACTGAAAGTAGAACTTTTCTCTCGAGTTCGCGCATAACTTCTGAACCAAGTTCGGATTCACGCATTGCATATGCAATCTTCGCATCATCGCAAATTTTGTTTACCAGAAAATCAGCATCAAGGGCAGAACGGCCACCAATTTCTGTTGTGAGCTCCTCGGGAGTATATGAAATTGGATAAACAAGCCTGAGAGCCTGCCAAAGAGTTTCGAGATCCCAATCTTCACCATAACCTTCTGCAGTTGCAGCAGAAACGTAAGCTACAAGAGTCTCATCGACAAAAGTTTCGACCTGCGACTTAATATCTTCACCTTCGAGTACCAAGCGACGCTCGCCGTAAATGACTTCACGTTGGCGGTTCATAACATCGTCATACTTCAAAACATTCTTACGGATTTCAAAGTTCTGAGCTTCAACTTGAGTTTGCGCAGATCGAATTGCATTACTGACCATTTTAGATTCGATTGGGGCATCTTCGGGGAGTCCGGCTGCTGACAAGAAGCGCTCGACTAGCCCCGAATTAAATCGACGCATCAATTCATCTTGGAGTGAGAGGTAAAAACGTGACTCTCCAGGATCGCCTTGGCGACCTGAACGACCACGTAACTGATTA
>CAIMUD010000024.1 GCA_903844585.1 uncultured Actinomycetes bacterium
CTCGCCGCATTCGGTGCATTTGTTTCTCTTATGCCAGGTAAAGATGGTTTGCTCCACGTCTCGCAGATTCGCAAGATGCACGGTGGCAAGCGCATTGAAAACCTCGAAGAGGTAATGAAAGTGGGCGACAAGATTCAAGTTGAAATCGGTGAAATTGATCCAAAGGGCAAGCTTTCACTTGTACCTGTTCTTGAAGATGGAACAACTGGTTCAGCAGAATAAATGTCTGTTCGTCGCACGGTTCTACCTAGCGGTCTGCGTATCGTTACTGAAGAAGTTTCTTCGGTACGCAGCGCCGCGGTTGGAATTTGGGTCAATGTTGGTTCTCGTGATGAAACCCCGGCTACGGCTGGGGCTTCTCACTTTCTAGAACATTTACTTTTTAAAGGAACAAAAAAGCGTAACGCTCTAGAGATTTCATCGACAATCGAATCTGTCGGCGGTGAGATGAACGCATTCACAAGCAAGGAATACACCTGCTTTTATGCACGGGTTATTGACACTGATTTACCTATGGCAATCGATGTCATTTCAGATTTGATTACATCATCAATTGTAAGTGCGCTTGATGTTGATGCAGAGCGTAAAGTTGTTCTGGAAGAAATCGCAATGCGCGATGATGATCCAAGTGATTTAGTCCATGACCTTTACGCCGAAACCTATTACGGAGACACGTTACTTGGCCGTCCAATCCTTGGCACGATTGAGTCGATAAAAGGTATGAGCCGAAATACAGTCTTTAACTATTACAAGAAGAAGTACTTACCTCAAGATTTAGTTGTGGCTGTAGCTGGAAATATTCAACATAAAAAAGTAGTGGCTATGGTTGAAGCAGCGCTAAGCCTTGATGGTTTTTTAAATGTCAAAGGAACTCCGCAGATTCGCCCCAATACGCCTATCAAAGTGCGCGGTCAGCAAAGCGTTGGACTTCTTTCAAGAAAGACTGAGCAAGCGCATATGTTTTATGGAATGGAAGGCGTAGCCAGAAGCGACGAACGACGATTTGCAATGGGAGTTCTTGCATCAGCCCTTGGTGGTGGAATGTCATCCAGACTTTTCCAAGAGATACGCGAAAAACGTGGTCTTGCCTACTCTGTTTATGCCTACGCACAGCAATTTGCAGGTTCAGGGCAGATTGGTTTTTACGCTGGGTGCAACCCAACTAAAGCTATAGAAGTTGTGGAAATTATTAGAGAAGTCTTATCAGATGTTGCAGATAATGGAATGACTCGAGAAGAAATTGATCGCGCAAAGGGCGCTGTTCGTGGATCACTTTTTTTGAGTCAGGAAGACTCAGCCTCACGTATGAGCCGCATTGGTAAGAATGAGATTGTTTATGGCCAGGTGATGGGCTTCGACGAGATTCTCAAGGAGATTTCACGCGTGACACCAGAAGATGTACGAGAAATTGCCAACGAGTTTCTTACCAAAACGCCTACGCTTGCACTTGTTGGTCCGTTTAAGAGCGAATCAAAATTTGAAAAGGTTTTAGCGAAGGGAAGCGCCCGATGATAAATGTTGGAGTACTTGGTGCTCGCGGTCGCATGGGCGCAGAAGTTGTGAAGGCAGTAACAGATGCCAACGATCTAAACCTTGTTGCTGCTCTAGACCTTGGTGATTCACTCGACCAATTGGTTAGTGCCAACGCCCAAGTAGTCATTGATTTCACCACACCAGATTCAGTGATGGCTAACCTTGAATTTCTTATCGGCAAAGGTATCAACGCTGTTGTTGGTACCACTGGTTTTGATGACGCACGAGTTACAAAAGTGAAATCTCTACTCGCCGCTAACCCAAAAGTCGGAGTGTTAATTGCCCCCAACTTTGCAATTGGCGCAGTACTCATGATGCAGTTTGCGGAGAAAGCTGCAAAATATTTTGAGTCCGCAGAGATAATCGAACTTCACCACCCAAATAAAGTCGATGCACCAAGTGGCACAGCAGCACGCACAGCAGAGTTAATGTCAAAGGCGCGTAAGAGCGCAGGACTTTCGCCCATGCCCGATGCCACAACAACATCTCTCGAAGGAGCGCGTGGTGCGATAGTTGGAGATGTACCTGTCCACTCAATTCGCCTACGTGGGCTTATCGCTCACCAGGAGGTATTACTTGGTGGGCCGGGTGAAACACTTTCGATTCGACATGATTCTCTAGACAGAGCAGGATTTATGCCTGGCGTACTTCTTGGAGTTCGCAAGATTGTTCAAAATCAAGGCCTGACTTATGGCCTCGAACACTTTATGTAATTTAAGAATAAGCACTTCTAGTTAAGGAGTTAGATATGAGCAAAGATCAGATTGTTATGTACGGTGCGGATTGGTGTGGAGATTGTCGCCGCTCAAAGCGACTTCTCGAAGAGCTAAGCGTTGAATACACACTGATTGACGTTGATGCGGATTTAAGTGCTGCAGATAAAGTTATTGAGATCAACGGGGGAGCACAGTCAATCCCTGTAATTGTATTTTCAGATGGAAC
>CAIMUD010000025.1 GCA_903844585.1 uncultured Actinomycetes bacterium
CAGCTATGGAGCACTCGATTTTAGATTTCTGGAAGCAAAATCAAATTTTTGAAAAATCTATTGCTTCTCGAGAAGGTCAAACTCCGTGGACTTTCTATGAAGGTCCGCCAACTGCAAACGGAATGCCTGGCACTCACCATATTGAAGCTCGCGTTTTTAAAGATGTTTTCCCTCGTTTTCAAACGATGAAGGGAAAGTATGTAACTCGCAAAGCTGGATGGGATTGTCATGGACTACCCGTTGAAATTGCAGTCGAGAAGGAACTTGGCTTTACCGGTAAAGGCGATCTTGAAAAATATGGAATCGCACCATTTAACGATAAGTGTCGTGAATCTGTAACTCGTCACGTTGGCGCTTTCACAACTATGACTAACCGCATGGGTTTCTGGGTTGATTTTGATGAGGCCTATTGGACCATGGCGCCGCAATACGTTGAGAGCGTTTGGTGGAGTTTAAAAGAAATTTGGAAGAAAGGACTTCTTGTCCAAGACCATCGCGTTGCACCATATTGCCCAAGGTGTGGAACGGGTCTATCTGATCACGAGTTAGCTCAGGGATATGAAACTGTTGTCGATCCATCTGTCTATGTTCGCTTTCCTATTACTTCTGGCCCCCTTGCCGAAATTGGTGCATCGCTGCTTGTCTGGACGACAACTCCATGGACACTTGTTTCAAATACTGCAGTAGCTGTTCATCCAGAGGTTACTTACGTTGCAGTACAAACAACTGTTGAAGATGTAGTTGAAGTGCTAGTAGTTGCAGAGCCGCTCCTTGCCAGCGTTGCTGGTGAACATAAAATCCTGAAAAAGATGCTCGGAAAAGATCTCGAACGCACTACATATAAGCGTCCACTCGATTTGATTGAGATTCCGGATGCACATTTCGTTGTACTTGCAACATATGTAACAACTGAAGATGGAACAGGGCTCGTGCATCAAGCACCAGCCTTTGGAGCCGATGACTTGCAAGTTTGTCGCGGTTATGGACTTCCAGTTGTTAATCCAATCGCACCCGATGGAACGTTCTTGCCAGAAGTTGGTTTAGTTGGCGGGATGTTTTTCAAAGAAGCAGATAAAGTCCTTGTGAAAGAACTTAAGTCACGTGGGGTTTTATATAAGCACCAACCATTTGAGCACCCTTACCCCCATTGCTGGCGCTGTCACACCGCACTTATCTATTACGCACAACCTTCTTGGTATATCCGGACCACATCAATCAAAGATGAACTCATCCGTGAAAATCAGAAAACTGATTGGCATCCAGAAACTATTAAAACTGGTCGCTATGGCGATTGGCTCAATAACAATATCGACTGGGCGCTTTCTAGGAACCGTTATTGGGGCACACCACTGCCTATCTGGCGTTGTGAAAATAAACATGAAGTTTGTGTTGGCTCACTTGCCGAACTTGGAGAGCTTGCTGGAGAAGAATTAAGTGCGTTGGATCCGCACCGCCCATACGTCGATGACATTTCATTTGCCTGTGCCGAGTGCAGTCAAACAATGTTTCGCACACCTGAGGTAATTGATTGTTGGTATGACTCTGGCGCAATGCCTTTTGCTCAATGGGGCTACCCACATAAGCCAGGATCTGTCGAGAAATTTAAAGCTGCCTATCCTGCAGATTTCATTTGTGAAGCCATCGATCAAACGCGTGGATGGTTTTACACGCTGATGACTATCGGCACTCTTGTCTTTGATCAGAGTTCTTATAAGAGCGTTCTCTGCCTTGGCCACATCTTGGATAAAGATGGGCGCAAGATGAGCAAGCATTTAGGAAATGTTCTCGAACCAATCTCGCTGATGGATCAACATGGCGCCGATGCCGTTCGTTGGTACATGTTGGCAGCTGGTTCTCCTTGGTCTGCAAGACGAGTTGGGCATGATGCGATCAGCGATGTCGTAAGAAAGACGCTACTTACCTTTTGGAACACAATCTCTTTCCACGCACTCTACGCAGGGGCGTCAAATTTTGATATTAAGCAATCACCTAACCCAACTAAGCGCTCCATGATGGATAAATGGATTTTAAGCGAACTTCAAATTTTGATTGAAGAAGTAGATAAGTCGTACACGGAATTTGATTCTCAAGAAGCTGGTAAATCACTCGCCCGTTTCGTCGACGATCTTTCCAATTGGTATGTACGCCGCTCGCGCCGACGCTTCTGGGATGGCGATGTGGCAGCCCTTGCAACACTTCATGAATGTCTCGTAACTCTTACCCAACTGCTTTCTCCAATGGTTCCCTTTATCGCCGAGCATGTCTGGCAAGAGCTTGTAATTCCTGCAGATAAAAGCGCTGCACTCTCGGTACATCTGACAAATTTCCCGGTTCCAGATCCAAAACAGATGGACCGCACCCTGAATAGCCAAGTGGCTATGACGCGTCGAGTTGTAGAACTCGGCCGAGCTGCCCGCGCAGAATCTGCCATCAAGATTCGCCAACCACTGCAACGAGCCCTGATCTCTGCTGCAGGTTGGGCAAAACTTCCTGCAGATATGAAAGATCAGATTGCAGATGAACTCAATGTGATTGAGCTCGCCGATATCGCTGGTGCTGATGGCGATTTGGTCGATATAAGCGTAAAAGCAAACTTTAAATCCCTCGGCGCAAAATTTGGCGCAGAAGTTCAGGTGATCGCAAAAGCTATTGCCGCGATGGATGCAACTTCTCTAGTCAAAGAGCTTCGCGCAAAAGGTGTTGCAAAGGTTTCGAGCTGGAAAATCGAACTTGAAGATTTAGTTGTAACTGAAGTCCCAAAGAGTGGCTGGATGGTTGCAAGCAATGATGGTGAATCCGTCGCACTAGACCTTGCCTTAACTCCAGCCCTTATTAGCGCCGGAAATGTACGCGAAGTTATTCGATTCATACAAGAGCGCAGAAAGAGCGACGGCTTTGAGATTTCAGATCGAATCTCGGTTAAGTGGAATGCACGTGATGAGATTGTCGCTGCAATTGAAGCCGGAATTGCTCACATCAGTGACGAAGTATTGGCTACGTTATTTGCGCGAGACGAAAAGTTAGCCCTTGGTGATAATGACTTGGGGCTGGAAGTAGTTTTAAGTAAGAATTAAATCCCACCAAGGAATGCGCGTACTAAGCTTTCGACAAAACCGATACCGATAATCAATACGATAAATGATAAGTCGAGAGCCACTCCACCTAGCCGAAGTGGTGGAACAAAGCGTCCGACAAACTTCATTGCAGGATCAGTAAGCGTGTAAATAAATTCAAAGAGTGCCAGAAGAATTCCCCTTGGACGCCACGAGCGCGCAAAAATACGAATGTAGTCAACGATGAGTCGAATGAATAAAGCTAACTTGAAGAGCGAAAGAAGCTGTAAAAGAATCGTACTGATCATAAATTGAATAGATCAGCTCTGATTGAAGAAGCTTGCTTGCGCAGCTGCAGTTTTATCTTCATTGCTCACGTCTACATTGGCAGGTGAGAGAAGGAAAACTTTATGGCTTACGCGTTCAATGCGACCATTGAGACCAAAAACCAAACCACTTGCGAAGTCAACGAGGCGCTTACGCTCTCCTTCTTCCATGTCATCAAGATTAATGATGACTGGATTGCCTTCACGGTAATGCTCACCCATGCGTCGAGCTTCTGAATACGAACGTGGTTGCAGAGTAATGATGTGATACGCAGTAGCTAGTGGTGATGCTACTTCTGCACTTGAGTAAGTGTTTGTTGAATCAACAAGTGTTACTCCGCGACGAGATCGTGCAGATTCACGAGGTGCGCGTTCGCTTTGACGTGCAGGTACTTGAGAAACACCGGCTTCTTCCTCAGAGTCAATAAGTCCGAGGTAGCCCATCATTTTGTTAAGTGCTGACATGGTTCAAGGTTACTGGGGGTATGAGCGAGAGCCGAGGATTTCGCTACCGACCCTGATATGTGTCGCGCCGTGCTTTATTGCAGATTCGAAATCAGAACTCATCCCTGCAGAAAGATAAATTGCCTGCGGATACCCACGGAGAAATCTAAGGTGCTCCATTTGAATTTTTGCAAAGGACTCTTCAACTTCTGCCGCAACCGGAGGCACACACATCAGACCCATCAGGGCCAGAGATGGATTTTTGACTACAAAGTCTGCAAGGGGAGATAGATCACTTGCCAGCACTCCCCCTCGGCCAGAATCCCCATCGAGTGAAAGCTGAAGAAAAACATCCATTACCTTTCCCGAATTTTCTAGAGCCTTGGCAAGTTTGGAAAGGTGCTCCAAACTATCAATCGAATGAATCACCGAAGCCCACGATGCAATTGATTTCAACTTTTTGCTCTGTATTTGGCCTTGAAAGTGCCAGGTACCTACAACGCTTGCAGCCTTTTCTGCGCCTTCACTATCCCTATTTTCGCCAAAGTCAGTTACACCTAACTTAGAAAGAATTTCAGCATCACTTGCTGGATAAGTTTTAGTTACCGCAATCAAAGTTATTTCTTCCAAAGCGCGGTCGACAGATTTCGCAGCCTGGTCAATTCGGGATTTTACGGATTCCAAAGAGCTCGCAAGGCTTTCCGCGCGCGTGCTCATAAACTAACTATTCCTGCCTGTCGCCCAGTTACACCATCTCTTCGGTAGGAAAATAGTTCTGTGTTTTCTAAGGTGCATTCAAATCTATTCTTGATGTCGATTCCCTCGTCGGAAAGCACTGCCCGAATTCCAGCGATGAGATCTAGGGCTGGAGTGCCCTTCTTCGTCTGGGATTTTGTGGACGGATGTGCGGCTATCACTTCTTTAAAAACATCCTCAGAAACTTCATAACATGTGCCGCAGATTGCAGGTCCGATGTGGGCAGTAATTGCACCCGCTCCCATCTCTTCCATTGTGCGAATAGTTTTGCGAGAAATGTCATTGACCAGACCTCTGCGCCCCACATGCACTGCTGCCACGACTTCCCTTGACGTGAGAATCAGTGGGATGCAATCTGCCACCATCACTGCCAGTGCTACCCCCGGTATGCCAGTCACAAGGGCATCGGCTTCTGGAATCGAATCGGTCACTTCTTCGACAATCGCAATGCGATCACCATGAACTTGTTTCATGAATTGCACTCGACCAAATTCGCTCTCAACAGACTTACGATTTGCAGCAACTGCGAGAGGATCATCACCTACATGGTCACCGAGATTTAGAGAAGCAAAAGCACCGAGGCTTACGCCACCGGTGCGATTGGTAAAGGTGAGATTCACTTCATGAAGTCTGGTACGTCGATCTCGTCTTCTGCAACGAGCTCTTCGAATGTGACTCTTTTGCGAGGTGAAGTTCCATCAAGATCAAGTGCCACCGAAATTGGGTCATTGGCTGGAATTGGATCTGCGTATCCTGAAAGTGTTGCCTTATCAATCACAGGAACTGCAACTCGCTTTGGCTCTCCACCATGAAAGCCAGCGGCAATAACTGTTATGCGAACTTCATCTCCGAGAGCATCATCGATTGTTGTGCCAAAAATAATCCGCGCATCAGAGTGAGCTGCTGCTGCTACTAATTCACAAGCCTCATTAATTTCAAAAAGTCCTAGATCAGAACCGCCAGCAACAGAGAGTAGAACGCCCATGGCCCCATCTATTGACGCCTCAAGAAGTGGACTTGAGATTGCGAGTTCTGCTGCGCGAGTGGCGCGATTTTCCCCGCGTGCTGAACCAATTCCCATCAGCGCCGATCCTGCATCTGTCATCACAGTTTTAACATCCGCGAAGTCAAGGTTAATGAGTCCAGGTTGGGTAATGATCTCTGTAATTCCTTGTACGCCGGAGAGGAGCACTTGGTCTGCGCTCTTAAATGCATCGACTGCTGTGATGTTGCGATCAGAGATTGCAAGCAAGCGATCATTTGGAATGACGATGAGTGTGTCTACTTCTGCACGGAGTAGTTCAATTCCTTCATCAGCTTGTGCTGTACGAATTTTTCCTTCGAATGAAAATGGGCGTGTAACTACGCCAATAGTTAGTGCACCTAAATCACGTGCAATCTTTGCGACGATTGGTGCGCCGCCAGTACCGGTTCCGCCACCTTCACCCGCGGTAATAAAAACCATATCTGCACCGCGCAAAATTTCTTCAATTTCTTCAGTGTGATCGACTGCTGCTTGTCGACCTTTTTCTGGAGCAGCTCCTGCACCGAGACCTTTTGTTGATGCACGACCAATATCAAGTTTTACATCTGCATCACTCATTAATAAATGTTGTGCATC
>CAIMUD010000026.1 GCA_903844585.1 uncultured Actinomycetes bacterium
AGATAGTTCAAATCAAGCGAGACGCTTGTACGTAGATCAAGATCTGAACGCCCTGAAATCTGCCATGGCCCAGTAATACCAGGCTTTGCGATTAAGCGACGTTCATAGATGGAGTTATAAATACTTACCTCACTTGGCAGAGCAGGACGAGGTCCCACAACAGACATGCTGTTGTTAATTACATTCAGGAACTGTGGCAGCTCATCGAGCGAATACTTACGCAAGATGCGACCAACCGGCGTCACACGGGGATCCTGCTTATTCTTGAAAATAACATGATCACTCGCATGAACATTTTCAACTTCATCAATAATTTTGTCCGCATCTTTAATCATGGAGCGGAATTTATAGAACTTAAAGGTTTTTCCATTCAATCCCACACGTTTTTGTGAGTAGAAAACCGGCCAGCCACTTGAAATCAAAACGGCGATTGCTATCACAAGGAAGAGTGGACTCAAAAGGATCATTAGAGAGATGGCGAAACCGAGATCGAAGGAGCGCTTGAGGATGCGCCAGGGCAGTGAGATTTCTGATTTTTCAAAGGTAAGGAATGGGATTCCTTCTTGAGGAGATGGAATCAACCAATATCCAAGGTTGCCTGAATCAAGCGGGATCCAGTTGACGTGGATATCAAGATCTTCGCAATAGTGAATGAATTTAGAGAAGTTAGGGTCAGATTCCATGCCTGGAAGCATCAGCACTTCAGTTATTTTTTGGTAACGCACCAATCGATCGAACTCTTCAATCCAGATGCTATTGATCTCAGTACAGACTAACCGAGATGCAATGGTGAAACCTAGAGTGCGATGAGCGATCAACCAGTCGCTATGTTCTTCTAAATCACTCTTGAGGCGACCAACGATCATCATCTTGGATGAGACTTTCTTACGCAAAATCATAGGACGAAGCACAAAACCATAGACACTGATGCGCACGATAAAGAGATAGACCAAGCCGCTCGCGAGCATCACCAAGAAGACAGAACGTGAGAACGATGCTTTTAAGATGAATGAGAGAAATCCAAGAATAAAGAAGTAAGTGAATGATCTCTTGATAATCATGCGCAAGTTGAAGATAACCAGGGTTGCATGGTTGAAGCGATAAGTGCCGGTAGTAACAAGCGCAAGAATCCAGGCACAGACTAAGACAAAAAGAATTCCCTTGTACTCAAATTGAGCGATTGCGGGTTTCCCGTCAACAAGAGTTGCTGCATCTGGGAATCTAAAGTTATAAGCGGTCACAGCCGATAGTGCAATCGCAATGGCATCAGGAATAAGCATCAGCGCAAGGATGACAACTTGCTGGCGGTTGGCTCGCTCTTTAATTCTGTTCATCAGTGACTTCTTCATCGCGAGATTGGCTTTCCTGAAGGAATGCTAAAAGTTAAGAGAGATTGATCTCCTTCTCGTTCTAAAGACCAACTATCCGTAAAGGTGTTGAGCAGAATAGTGCCAAGTCCAGGGCTAGCTTTATCCATCTGCATAGAACCATTATCTCGAACCGATACTGAAATAGATGAGCCACTTGCCATCGCCTTAATGGATATCTTTGAGGCCTTTCCATGGCGAATTGCATTAACCACCGCCTCTTCAATTAATTGCGATGTAATTTCACTCTGGCTATGGAACTCACTAAATTCTGGAATAATTTCATACTCAATTTCAGCAAGGCCCTTCCACGATTGGGCTATCTCAGGCAATCGCTTGCTCGTCACCTTCGCAGACGTACGCTGAAATGGCTGTTTTATCTTCTCCATGCGTTCAACAATCTGCGCGGTGATTTCTGGGGGAAATAGTTCAAAGTCAGACTCAGCTGCCTTGAGTAGTAAGAGCTTGCAGGCAATGAGTTGAGATTGCACTTCAGCATGGACGTATTGAGCAAATTGGGAATCAGTATTTCCACTCTGAGTCTGCTTCAGTAGAGTCTCTAGCTCGCCCTTCTTAATGATGTCGCTAAGAAATTGAAATGCAAAGCCTTGATCGTTCTGGATGGTAAAGAGCATGGCTCCGATTATGAATAGTGAGACCGCAGTGAAACCACTAAGCAGATACCCGGTAATCATCGTTGACGTTGATGATCTCACGTCAAAGATAGCTGCATATTGAATTATAAAAGTGATTGGATAAATTACGATAATGAGCACAGCGAAAAAGGTGAGGTTTAATTTCCAGAATCCCTGCTCGCTATTCATTTTTGGCAAGAGCGCGCGATCAAGAATGACAACCATGGATGTCCATGTCACTTGGACAACACAAGTGTCCCAAAATCCGATTCTGCTTATCTGTGCAACAAAAGTAAACGGAAGCGTTAGAAGAATTACCGGAATTGCCGGGATTTTCTGATTGGCCAGCGTTCTTCGCATGACTGAGAAGAAACCGGCTTTTATCCAGAGTAAGTCTCCATCTTTCCAGCGCGCCTGCGACAGTGGGCGGATATGTTCATTGATGAGTAAATCAATATCAGCTGAAGCCTGTTGGATATCAGATCGGCTTGGTGAGCGCCCGACTGTTTTCACAATCTTCTCTTGGAGCGCTCCAATGATAGATACCAATTCGCTTGTAGATTTCTTTGCGACCTGAGGAAGGTCAACGATTCCTTTCTCAAGGATCTCAGTCAGAAATTCTTTAACCTTCTCTCTGAAGGTAAAGCTGTATTGGAAAATAATTGCCCCTGCTTGCATCCAGTAAAACACTGCAAGCGCTGAGTTCAGAACGCGAACTGGCACAGAGAGTGCATCCTCAAGCCCCATCAATGGAGATATAAGGCCAATGACGGAACCACGAGCCATACCCATGAGGATTACAAGGAGAACTTGCTCTAAAAGTGACTTTGAAGTTCTTCCGTAGTACACAAATGGATA
>CAIMUD010000027.1 GCA_903844585.1 uncultured Actinomycetes bacterium
AATTGCACGTACGTTGCAAGGAGTAGGACTTTATAGCGGACTTACAGTTCTTGAGAATGTAATGATGGGGGCGGACAAGCATAAGAATTCTTATTTCGTAAAGGATCTCTTTGGCCTTTCAGCAAAGAATGAAGCAGACCGCCTCACATTTGCGGGCAATAGCTCACTTTATGTTGAGAATGCACGCGCTTCATATAAAGCACGTCTTGCAAAATACAAGGCTGGAATAGGAACAAAGCCAGTGTGGAACACATTTGCTATGTACGCACTTACTCCAGAGACTTATACCAAGTACACAGATGCTGGCCTTCCTGACTTCACTGCTCCAGTAGCAGAGTCTGGCGTTAGCCATCAGTCATTTACGACAGCCCAGATGATGGGTTGGGTTAAGTTATTGGCACAATCCGCAAAGACAGGTAAGGCACCAAGTCAGAAATTTGTTGCCTCATCAATCTTTGCAAAGATTGATCCATACCTAAATACAGATCCTGACTACCTACCAAACCCTTTGAAATATAAGAGCTAAGTAGAAAATATCAAGGGCAGGGCTTCGGGAAACCGGGGCCCTGTTCTTTTTTCTTTGCCGATACCCTTAGACCATGATCTCTGTTGCAACTGCCGAAGAGATGCGCGCACTTGGCGTACGCATCGGACAATCACTGGCAGCAGGAGATTTATTACTCATCAATGGCCCACTTGGCGCTGGAAAAACAGTATTAGCGCAAGGTATTGGGCAGGCTCTAGGCCATAACGACATTACTTCACCCACCTTCGTTATTTCGCGAGTACATAAAGGTGCACTATCTCTTATCCATGTTGATGCATATCGCCTAGTTGATTCAAAAAATCCTAACCTTTATTTAGATGATCTTGATTTAGATTCACAACGAGAAAGTGCCGTCATTGTTATCGAATGGGGTGGGCACGAATCCGCCCGCCTCGATGATGAACGTCTTGAAATCTTTATAGATCGAAGCGAAGAAACACGAAAGGTGAGTGCCACAGGTATTGGCCCACGCTGGCAAGGATTTACATTATGAGTAACTCTTTAGTTATCGATACCTCAACTAATCGCACAGTCGTTGGTGTTGTTACCGATGGAAAACTTATCTGGAGTGGTCATCGAGATGGTGCGACTGCGCACGGTCCATCACTTCCACTGTTGGTACAAGAGGCAATTACCCAACACAAAATTGACCAAGTCATTGTTGGAATGGGCCCAGGGCCCTTTACTGGACTACGCGTTGGTATTGCATTTGCTCACACATTTGCACGTGCACGAAATATCAAAGTTATCGGTGTGTGTTCACTCGACGCAATTGCAGCGCAAATAAATGAGAAAGATTTTATTGTTGCAACTGATGCACGTCGTAAAGAGTGGTACTGGGCTCGCTATTCAAATGGAGTTCGAATAGGCGAACCAGCAGTGAGTTTTCCAGCCGATGTTGAAAAACTTGGTGTAACAATTCACTTTGGACTTTTCCCACACCTCATTGCGATGACCAATCTTGCAATGCAGGGCTCAATTACGGAGCCGATGTATTTGCGTCGCCCAGATGCAGTAGCAACGGCGGATCGCACATGATTACCTACCGCGAAGCCAGTGCACTCGATATTCCAGTTCTTACATCGATGGAGAAAACACTATTCCCAGAATCTCCATGGTCAACTGCGCAATTCAAAGAAGAATTTGCTGGCGTTCCGCGCACACGCTATTTCTGCGTTGCAATAGATGGTGAAAACATCATCGGCTATGCAGGAGTAATGGTGATTGCACCTGGTGTCGAAGCAGACATACTCACTGTTGGCGTCCTAGAAACATATAGAAAACAAGGCATAGGACGTGCCTTTATGGACCAAATAGAAACTTGGTCTGTGCAACGCGGCGCTCCAGCGATGATGCTCGAAGTTGATGTTGAAAATATTGCAGCAGTTGCTCTCTATGAAAGCCTCGGTTATTCAAAGATTTCTACCCGAAAAGATTATTACGGACCGTCTTTAGATGCTTTCGTCATGCGCAAAGAGTTGGTGAACCTATGAGCCAACCAATAGTTCTAGGTATTGAAACGTCGTGTGATGAAACAGCAATCGGCATAGTTCAAGGACGCACGTTGCTTGCAAATGTCATTGCATCCAGTGTTGAAGAACATGCACGCTTTGGGGGAGTAGTTCCTGAAATTGCTAGCCGGGCACACCTAGAAGCAATGATGCCAAGTATTGAGAAAGCCCTCACCGATTCCAAACTAACACTTGCCGATATCGATGCAGTTGCAGTAACTGCTGGTCCAGGACTTGTTGGTGCACTACTTGTTGGTGTTGCCTCCGCTAGTGGATTAGCACTTGGTCTTGGAAAACCTTTATA
>CAIMUD010000028.1 GCA_903844585.1 uncultured Actinomycetes bacterium
AGCTGACCTGCAACGCCGTTGATATAAGCGGCGAAGATAAGTCCGGTTGCAATACCAGGACCGATAGCTGCGAGGCCAAAACCGACCAGGTTGAGTGTGCCTGTCATTTTTCTTACCTTTCGTTAGTTTCTTACTTAGTGCTCGTCGGCAAGGGCGCCGGCGATGTAGAGAGCGGTCAACAGAGTAAAGATGTACGCCTGAAGACATTGGACCATGAATTCGAAGAAGGTCAACACAATGCCAATTCCGAAGGCAAATGGGCTGATCAACTTCAAACCAATCACACCTGAGAGGAGATGCTCTCCTCCCAAAATAAAGACGAGCAACAGTAAGTGGCCCGCAAACATATTGGCAAATAGACGAAGTGAAAGTGTTAGTGGGCGGACCAAGAAGAATGTAAGGATTTCAAGCGGAGTAATCAAAATGTATGCCGCCTTTGGCACACCAGGCATAAACATGATCTCCTTGATGTACTTGTAGATTCCCTGCTTTTTGATTCCGACATAGTGAAAAACAAAGAAGGTAAAGAGGGCAAGTACATAGGCAAATCCAACGTGGGACATCGCCGGGAATTGAAGAAGCGGCACGATTCCGAAGAGATTGTTTACGAGAATAAAAGTAAAGAGAGTAAATAGGTAAGGCACGAATCGCATAAAATCGTGGCCAATTACATCGCGAGCCAGTCCATCACGAACAAATGCATAAACGCTTTCACCAGCAAATTGGAGCTTCGTTGGAACAATTGCTGCCTTACGTGAGGCTGCAATAAAGAAAACTGAAATAACAACGACTGAGAGAAAAACTAGAAAAATTGGTTTTGTTGTGTAGATGTTGTCGCCAAAAATCGGAGGTAGCTCGAAGTCTTTGGCACTTGGCGGGACGAAGCCTTCGCCTTCAGCGCCTGAGAGAACTAACCTGAACACACAAACTCCTATTGGCTATCAGAAAAGATTGGGTTGCTGTAAATCAGGGCAACCTTATGTGGAAATCCCCCACCTGTGAAATCCGGATTGCGGCACGGGCTAGGTGGGGTCGGTCACTCCCTGCCAAAGCGAAGCCACACTAAATAAATCGCGCCGCCCATACCCACGAGCAAGCCGATAAGAACCAAGTAGGTCGTCCCGAGCCACTTATCTAGCGCCCAGCCAGCCCCGCCCCAAAAGAGCAGTCCAGAAAGTAGGTAACCAAAGATCGTCCACATTGCACTTTCGTCGCGGTTCTTTGCCATTGGTTCCTCCACTAGCTATTTCTGGAATTTATTTATCTGAAGACGGTAATGGTAGATGAGTTTTTAACTTGAGATAACTAGCAATTTCTCCCCCAAGCCACGCTGCTGTAAGCACAATTGCAGTCGCCCCAAAGCTAAGTCGATCAATTGCTTCGCGTGAAGTGTATTGCGCCAGCGCCCACAGAAAAAGTCCCAGGAAGAAAAGTTTCGCAAAATACGAGAAAAGGGCAAGTGCCATTGTGCTGATGGGATCCAAATTTCTAGATATTTTCGAAACAAATATATGAACTACAAAATAAATCAAGACTATTAATTGCGCTAGCAAAGCTCCATAAAACCCAGATTTTCCTTTCGCTAGCGAAAAGGCGATTACAGCAACAGCCCCCGCAGCAAGTGTCGGACGCAGCGCGCCACTAAGTAATTGTGATTCGTTGCTCTTAGACATTGCTGCCACTCATTGGATTAGAAAGGGATTTAGATTTCCCGCGAGTAAATCGAATAGTAAAAGCAAGCATTGCGCCGGCAAAAAGTGAAGATACCCAGAGCGGTGCAAATGCAGAAACGGTCACCGGGAAGGCGATAGTGGCAGTCCACAAATACATAATTGCAGCGGTTCGAGTTTGAGTATTTCCAGCTCGCATAATGCGATGGTGGAGGTGTTCTTTATCTGAAGAAAATGGTGACTTACCTGCGACAAGTCGGCGAACAATTGCTAAACCAAGATCTATAAGTGGGATGGCCAACACTGCAAACGGTAGGAGCAATGGAAGAAGTGCGGGGCCCAGTTTCTCTGCTGTGATTGCATTTGGATCTACCTGACCGGTGAGTGTGATTGCAGAAGCAGCCAACATCAACCCAAGGAACATCGACCCTGAATCGCCCATAAAAATTCGAGCTGGATTGGTGTTGTGAGGCAAGAATCCCAAACACACGCCAACAGTTATCGCAGTGATAAGTGAAGGTGCACCTGCACGACTAAAGCCATAAATTACTGCAAGGAGATATGCAAAAGCAAAGAAAGCAAGCGCCGAAATCGCAACGATTCCGGAAGCAAGTCCGTCCAGTCCATCGATGAAATTAACAGCATTTATCGTTATTAGGACTATAAAAATGGTGACGAGTTGTCCAACACTTGGCGGAAGAGTTGTCACTCCATTAATCGGAAGCCACAAAACTTGAATTCCATATAGAAGGAGAATGCCCGCAGCCATTGATTGGCCTGCAAGCTTGGTAATTGCATCGAGTTCAAAACGATCATCTGCCATACCAAGTAGGACTAGAAATGTTCCAGCAAGAAAAATGCCCTGGGCTTCATGGCCAAAAGATTTACCTACAAGTGAAAGATGGCTCACGATAATAAATGTGAGCGTCATTGCAATCCACATTGCAAGCCCTCCTCAACGTGGAGTTGGAGTTGTGTGAATATCGCGTTTTCTAATTGCTGCAACAGCGCCAGATGAGATTGCCCAAGTGCGCACAAAAGGCGTAATCACATAACAAAGCGATGCCGCTAGGAAAAGTGTTACTAAATATTCACGCATGCGTGGTTAACCTTCTTACGCTGTATAAATTGGGAAGCGTGCAGTAACTGCATGTACTTCAGATTTAATTCCGGCAAGCGCCTTCTCATCATCTGTGCGTATAGCGCGAGAGATAAGTGAAGCAATGACCTTCATCTCCTCGGTCCCCATTCCTTGCGTTGTTGTCGCTGGAGTTCCAACTCGTACACCGCTTGTAACCGAAGGTGCTTCTGGATCAAATGGAATTGAATTCTTATTAAGCACAATTCCAGCGATGCCACATCGTTCATCTGCAACTTTTCCATTTACACCAGTTGAACGAATATCAATGAGAGCCAAGTGAGTCTCGGTTCCACCTGAAACTGCGCGCATTCCTTCTGCTTCAAGGCAAGCAGCAAGAGATTTCGCATTCACAATGACATCTTTTGCATATTTTTGATAAGCAGGAGTCGCGCACTCAGCAAGAGCAACAGCTTTTCCTGCAACAGCAGACATGATTGGTCCACCTTGCATACCTGGGAAAACTGCTTTATCAATGGCAGCAGCGTGCTCTGCCTTAGTCAAAATCATTCCACCACGTGGGCCGCGTAGAACTTTATGTGTTGTAAATGAAACAATATCTGCGTAAGGCACAGGTGAAGGGATGGCCTTTCCAGCCACAAGGCCAATGAAGTGCGCCGCATCCACCCACATTATTGCTCCAACTTCATCACATATTGCGCGAACCTTGGCAAAGTCGATAAGGGATGGATAAGCGGTGGCACCAGAACAAATCATCTTCGGCTTATGTTTAATAGCTAAATCACGAAGTTCGTCGTAATCGATGAGTTCGTTATCTTGGCGCACTCCGTATGACTCGACGTTAAACCATTTACCCGAGAAGTTAACTTTAGATCCATGAGTTAAGTGGCCACCATGTGGAAGTGACATCGCAAGGACAGTGTCACCTGGTTTTGTAAATGCCTGATAGACAGCCACGTTTGCACTTGCTCCTGAGTGCGCCTGGACATTTGCATGCTCTGCACCAAAGAGTGACTTAGCGCGATCGATTGCAATTACTTCCGCCTTATCCACTTCTTCGCAACCGCCGTAGTAGCGCTTGCCCGGATAACCCTCTGCATATTTGTTGGAAAGAGTTGAACCAAGTGCTGCAAGTACCGCACGAGAAGTAAAATTCTCTGAAGCAATAAGTTGCAGGTTTGTTTGTTGGCGCTTTAACTCTGAAAGCAAGATTGCAGCAATATCTGGATCTTGTTTTGAGAGAAGGTTAAAGTCGGGGCCGTAGAAAGGTTCAGAAGTCATGGCCGAAGCCTAATCGCTATGGCAGAGAAATCGAAGGCACGACAGACACAAGCTGATCACCCGATACCGCACCAATACGCAGAGCGCGAGTGCCATCTTCATCACATTGAACAACCGTCGACTGCAAAGTTGGAGATATAACTCCTGCGTCAAAAATTAGTGCGACTTCATTTTCGCCAAATTCAATCTCAGCAGAATCTAAAATTGTGGCCGACCTAGCAACGGCGGCACTTGCGACAGCCAGTGGTCCTGATTCTTGTAGGAGAGTATGAACAAAACCGAGGGTTGGAACACGAACGTTAATTTGATCGAGCTTTTGTCCATCTCCTAAATCCCAATTCAAACCTAGTTGAGGTTTGACTGTGAGGGATAGTTGGCCTGGCCAAAAATTTTCGATGAGTTTTTGGGTATCACTTGTCACATTACGTGCAACTCCCTCGAGAGTTTTAGCTGTTGGAATTAACACTTGCGCAACTACTCCGAGCGCATCTCCACGTAAGACATGAAGGGCACGAACAGCATCATGAAAGAAAGCATCAGCTAATAAGACATATCCGTTTTCCATCGGTGCAACAATTACATAGCCATCACGAATTGCTTTCACCGCGCGAGAAATACTCTCGGCGCCATAACCGCTAGATATATCTACTCTTGGCATTAGCGCGCCTTCACTGCGCTCGTCCAGCGAGGACGATTAGTTAAATCTTTATGTTGCGATACATCAATGAAATCCTTTGCCAGCAGCGCAGCGATGGAATCGCCTTGCACTTCTGTGTGTTCGATTGCAAGGACTCCCCCGCTCTTTAACAGCCTGCTGGCGGCGGCAATAAAAAGTGCTGGAGTCTCCATTCCAGTCACGCCGCCATACAGAGCAACACTTGGTTCGTGTTCGGCAACATCTCGTGGAAGTGGCTGTGCATCTGGAATGTATGGAGGGTTAGCAATAACGATGTCGCACTTAACTCCAGGTAAGGCATCAGAAACATCCGACTCAACAATGCGTACATTCTCGCTAATTGCCGCAACATTCTTTTTGAGCCAGAAGATTGCTTCTGGACTGTTCTCGACGGCAATAACTCTAGATTTTGGAGCCTCTGTTGCAATGGCTAGCGCAAGGGCTCCAGAACCAGACCCCAAATCAATCACACTTACTTCGCCATCACGATCTGAAAGATTTGTGATGTGTGTGAGTACAGCTTCTACAAGTAATTCGGATTCAGGCCTTGGTACAAGTACCCCTGGGCCAACTTCTATTTCCAAATGTCTGAAGTAGGCAATTCCAGTTAAGTACTGGAGTGGTTCGTGGTTTACTCGCCGCGAAATTAGTTTTGCGAATGTATCTTCGATAATTCCAAAATCGCCCAAAGATTTAAGCGATTCATCTAGTTTTACTGGATTATGTAATTCCATTCGCGAAAGACCGACTACATAGGCAAAGAGATGTTCAGCATCAATCTCATTTATCCCAGCAGCAGATAAGCGCTCTTTGGCGCTTCTTAGAATCTGCTTAATCTCTTGCATTAGTCAGTAGCAGAAAGTTTCGCTGCTTTATCTGCATCAAGTAGGGCTTGTACAACATCATCAAGTTCGCCATTTAATACAGCATCTAGGTTATTTGATTTGTAATTTACGCGGTGATCGCTCAAGCGATTTTCTGGAAAATTGTATGTGCGAATTCTTTCGGATCGATCTACTGTTCGCACTTGGCTCTTTCGTTCGGCCGATGCAACGGCTTCTGCTTTCTCCTGTGCATCTGCAAGTAGGCGTGCACGCAAAATACGTAGCGCCGATTCCTTATTCTGGAGCTGACTTTTTTCATTCTGACAAGAAACAACTATGCCTGTCGGCACATGTGTTAAACGAACTGCTGAGTCCGTTGTATTAACGCTCTGGCCTCCAGGTCCAGAAGAGCGATAAACATCTACGCGCACATCATTCATGTTTAACTCAACGTCAACTTCTTCAGCTTCTGGCAGAACAAGTACACCGGCAGCTGAGGTGTGAATACGTCCCTGGCTTTCAGTTTCCGGTACTCGCTGCACGCGGTGAACGCCACCTTCAAATTTCAAGCGCGCGTATGGCGTTGTTCCGGGTTCTGGAGTTCCCTTTGATTTAATCGCCATTGAAATATCTTTATAGCCACCAAGATCAGATTCAGTAGCGTCAATAACTTCGACTTTCCATCCACGCTTTTCTGCATATCGCTGATACATGCGCACTAAATCTCCTGCGAAGAGAGCAGACTCATCACCGCCCGCACCTGCTTTGACTTCAATAATTACATCGCGGTCGTCATTGGGATCTCGCGGGAGTAACAACTCTTCAAGTTTTTCTGCAGTCTCTTCGACTTTTGCTTCTAACGCAGGAAGTTCGGATGCGAATTCAGAATCTTCTGCAGCCATTTCTTTTGCTGCCTCTAAATCATCTGCAGCGCTCTTCCATGCATTAAAGCCTGCAACGACAGGTCCAAGTTGTGCATAGCGTCTACCAAACTGGCGCGCTTTGCCTTGATCTTCGTGAATAGAGGGATCAGCCATCTTTGCTTCGAGTTCGGCGTATTCGCGCACCATTTCATGGGCTGATGCAAAGCGATCATTACTCATTTGGCTTCTCCTTTCTATTTTTCATTTTCTAGTTTGGTTACTTGGTGAACTTTGAAATAAAAAAGACCGCGACCGCAACCCATTACGGTTGCGATGCGGTCTTTTAGAAAGCTACTTAGCTGTTTTCTTACCG